>JAYTBG010000101.1:0-12110 GCA_043737055.1 Chitinophagaceae bacterium
GCCTGCGTTAAAAGAAGAAGCGTTCACCACTACCATAAACAACTCCATATCAAAAATTGAATTTCAGCTTAGCCAGGTTGCTTATCCCAATACCATTCCGAGAGATGTGTTGAGCTCCTGGGAAAAGGTTGCCAGCGATTTGATGGAAGAAGACCGGTTTGGGTTGCCCATAAACAGGCCAAACAATTGGCTAGATGGCGATGTGAAGGCTATTGTAGGAGCCAGTACAAACCCAAGAGAAAAGGCCCAAAAAATATTTGAATATGTAAGAGACAACTTTACGCATAATGGTATTTATAGTATCTATAGTAGCAAAATATTAAAAGATGTTTTTAAAAATAAAAGCGGCTCAATTGCTGATATTAATTTGTTGTTGATAGCAATGCTTAAATCTCAAAACCTGGAGACGACGCCCATCATTTTAAGCACAAGGCGTAATGGGGTCACCCACGAGTACTACCCTCTGCTAAACAGGTACAATTATGTAATTGCAAAAGTGGTTCTTAATGGTGCAGAATACTTTTTAGATGCTACCATACCCAAGCTTGACTTCGGCCGGCTTCCTCTGAGTGTCTACAACGGTCATGCCCGTGAAATAACGGCTGCCAGGGCCCTTCCCGTATACTTTGCAGCCGACTCTTTAAAAGAATTCGGGAATACGTTTGTGTACCTTTCCAACAGGGATGCCGGCACCTATGAAGGCAGCTTTAAGCAAACCATGGGCACATACGAGTCACTCGGCCTCAGAAATAAAATGACTAAAACATCATTGGATGAATACGGTAAATCAGTAAAGCAACAGTACCCGGAAGAAATTGTAGTGAATAATATTGAGCTAGATTCTTTACGGTCATTGAAAGATCCCGTTACCGTTCACTACGATCTAAAGTTCAATTCATTTGCTGACGAAGATATCATCTACTTTAACCCCATATTGAATGGAGCCGTTAAAAAGAATCCTTTTGCAGCAGCAGAGAGATTCTACCCGGTTGAGATGCCCTACACGTTCGACGAAATTTATACCCTCATCATGGAAATTCCCAAAGGCTACAAAGTAGAAGAACTACCTAAGTCAATAAAGTATAAGTTTAATGAAGAAGAAGGGATGTTTCAATACGTAATATCTGCCAACAAAGAAACCATCAGTTTTACCAGGCGGCTTAGTATGAAGCGGGCAACCTATGTAAACGAAGATTATGAATACCTGCGTGAGCTTTACGCTTTCATCGTTAAGAAAGATGCAGAACAAATTGTTTTTAAAAAGATAAAGTAATATGAAACTAGTCAGCTTGCTTTTATCAGTTGCAATGTTGGGGACAGCCCATGCCCAGGAATATTCTATGTTGTTAATCCCGGACTCGCTAGTAAAGGGAGCTGATCTTATAAAACGTAGCGAGGAATATATTCTGACCATTAAATCTCCTGCTAAATTTTCCCTTTCGGAAAAACACGTTTATACAATTCTAAACTCATCAGCCACTGGCTATGCGAGCTACGAATCGCATTACGATAAATTCAGCAGCATCAATAATCTCTCTGGCAGGCTATTCGATAAATGGGGCAAGCAACTTAAACATACCAGGAAAGGCGATTGGAAAGATTACAGCGCCTATGATGGTTTTAGCTTATTGTCTGACGCCCGTTATAAAACCAATGAATTTTTTTCTGCTGATTACCCTTTTACGGTAGAGTACGAAGAAGAAACGGATTACAACGGCACGCAGGGCTTCCCCCGGTGGATTCCGCAAAGCCGCCCAGGGATGGGGGTACAAAGCAGTCGCTTTACTGTTGTTGCCCCTGCAACTTATAAACTCAGGTATAAGCAACTAAATTTTTCAGGTGAGCCTGTTATAAGCCAAAAAGGCGATGAAAAAACATACAGTTGGGAAATAGCGAACATGACGCCGAAAAAATATGAAGCATCGGCTCCTCCTTTTACAGAGCTCACACCGGTTGTTTTCTTCGCTCCATCTAATTTTGAAGTACAGGGCTTTGAAGGTGATATGTCTACCTGGGAAGGCTACGGTAGGTTTATGTATCTGCTGATAAAAGACCGGGATATATTGCCTGCGGAAATCAAGAAAAAAGTACATGAGTTGACGGATGCATTAAAAGATGATAGAGAGAAGGCGCTTGTATTATATGATTACATGCAAAAGAATACACGGTACATAAGCATACAGCTCGGCATCGGCGGATGGCAGCCTTTTCAGGCTTCGTATGTAGCGGAAAAAAAATATGGCGATTGTAAAGCGCTGTCAAATTACATGATTGCTTTGCTCAAGGAAGCAGGCATCACCGGAAAGTATATTGAGATCTATGGCGGCGCTACACCACCACCCTTCATCGGTGACTTTTCGTTCTCACAGGCTAATCATGTTATTGCTTGTGTTCCGCTGGCAAAAGACACGCTGTGGCTGGAGTGCACCAGCCAGACTGCCTCTGCAGGCTACCTCGGAAGTTTTACCGGCAACAGGAAAGCACTGCTTATCGATGAAAAAGGCGGCCAGTTGGTGCAGACACCCATCTATTCTATCAAAGACAACTTGCAGCATCGGGTCGTAAAAGCCACGCTTGATAATGAAGGAGGTTTAATGGCGGCTATCCATAGCCGTTATACAGGCCTGCAGCAGGAACATGCACATTCGCTAATGCATGATGCCAGCAATAAACAACGGGAAGAATATCTGAATACTATGTTCAATTTACCTACTTACCAGGTGCTTAAAAATAATTATACCGAGCAAAAAGGAATAGTGCCATCGGTAGTGGAAGACCTGCAGGTATCTATTAGTAACTATGCCACTATTACGGGTAAACGACTGTTCATTGCCGCCAACTTATTTGGCAGTGCAAGCACAAAGCTGCCAACAGACAGCGCACGCAAATATGATTACATTATAAAAAATGCTTACCGAGATGTAGATTCTGTAGAGATAAACATTCCTGCAGGCTATACAGCAGAAAGTCTCCCAAGAGATGTGTTGCTGGAAAATAAATTTGGTAAGTACATAAGCTCCATAAAATTAGAAGACAATAAAATAACTTACTACCGTCTGTCAGAGCAATACAGCGGCCGCTTTGCGCCAAAAGAATATGGCAACCTGGTAAAATTTCATGACCAGATCTACAAGGCGGATCGTAGTAAGATTGTACTTGTGCGGAGCGAATAATGCAGGACCTTTCTGGATTATTATTTTCTAGGCATACGCACCACAGCGTGTTTATGCATATAGATCATTTAAGTCCGCTTTGCACAGGTCTATAAAAAGTTGCGCTGCCTTTGCTGAAACAGCCTCAAAAAAAACTTGCCCTTTTTCCCTGGTTGCGAGTGCTGGGTTTCCCACACCAGTATCTTCAGTTACCTGGCTCCACTTTCGTTCTGCCCACACCCATCCCTCTGCAAAGGCTTTTATTTTATTTTTCTTCTCCTTTCCACTTCCCCAATTTTCTTTAGGCAATACCAGTTCCGGCTTAAGATATAATAGCAAACTAGTTTCCATTTCGTCTGCATGATCCCCGGGCTCATCAAAAAATTCTTTCCGGTCTACGGCACCAAAACAAAAACAAATAGAAATAAACAGGCTAGGAAATTTTAATCCTAACTCCCGCACCATGGCTTTAAAATCGTTTCCCCCGTGGGCATTAAAGATGAGGAGCTTTTTTAAACCCTGCCTGCTGAGCGTTTCAGCAATGTCGCATAAAATGGCGAACTGTGTGCTCGGGTTTAAGTTGATGTCAAGGTAGATATCTGACTGCCCTGTATTTACACCAAACGGAATGCAGGGCAAAACTACAACCTTGGCCCCTGCGTCCCACGCAAGTTTTGCTGCAGCGGCAGCAAGACTTTCACCCTCTATAACATCGGTTCCATACGGCAGATGGAAATTGTGGGCTTCCGTGGCACCCCAGGGAAGAACAGCCAGTTCGAACCGGTCGTCTTTCAGGGCCTGCCAGTTGGTTTCTGCTAATATATACGGTCTCATACTTTATATTTATGACACAAATATAGAGCAGTACTCAAATTCCTATCCACACAATTGCACTATTTTTACCAATCAAAAATTTAAAAAATTTGCTATGTTAAGCAACAACGATATCCTGAAAAAACTCAGAGTAGCCCTCTCTCTTCACGATACTGAGATAATAAAAATACTGGAGCTGGTAGATTTCAAAATTACCAAAGGCGCTCTAGGTGATCTTTTCAGAAACGAAGACCACCCGGGCTATGTAGAAGCGGGGGACCAGATTTTACGAAACTTTTTAAATGGCCTTATCATCTACAAACGAGGGCCGTTACCCGAACCTAAAATAAATCTTAAAGAAACGGACGAGCCGGGTAATGAAAGAAAAGATAGGGAAGGTTGATTTCCGAAGAATTTTATTTCTAAATGTTTCAAAATAGTAAAAGCCTGCGGCGGTTTGCCACAGGCTTTAAAAATGTTGAGGTATTTTCGGGTTACAACTTAGCTACGGTAAAGTTCTCAACTGTTTGACTAAGATTATTAATCTTGTAAACTGTTGTTTTGTTGGTTGATTTGTTGGTTACTTCAAACGTAGTTCCAGAAATCATCTCTACACTCTCTGTGTTTAGTTTGTACATCCTTGAAATTGACCCGGCTTTGCTTTTCAATCTTTCTGAGAAGATTTTATCGCCGTTGGCTTCCCTAACGGTCACTACGTACTCGTCGGTTGTGTTGTTTAGCACCAAACGAAAAAGTGGAAGGTTCTCTACTTTGCCTACAAAGTGAAGGCCGGCAGCATTGCTATCTTTTGGGGTTTCTGTTGCAAAAGAAGCTGTGCTAAATGACAAAGCAAATATTGCCGTCATTGTAATCATGGTCTTTTTTAAACTGTTAATTGTTGTTTTCATAAAATCAATTTTTGTTGTTAAAAATGCTTCGTTGTTTAATTTAAAATGGTACGGCAGCAAACGAAGCAGGCAAGTAATCGAGGCTTACGGGAAGCAGACTGCTTCCGATCTGAAAAACAAAGGCGAATGCTTTGTTTCGATGTTGACAATGTAAAAGTAGGGCGATGTTTTTCCTCGACAAAACCAACTTAAAACCATTCATGGCATAACAAACATGTCGTCAAATACCGCAAAGCCCTGTTGCCAGTGCATTTCAAAAAATCATATTGATGATGCCCAAGGGTGTTTAAGTCAGCATTCCTCCTTGAGAAAAACATCTTACAAGGCTGTGAAATCGTAAACATATGAGAGAAAGCTGTCCTTTTGTTAAGAGATAACAGCCCTATTTTAACAAACGAAGTGGCCCCTTGCTCTACTCTGTAATAGGTTAAATTTGCAGTCATGAAAAGTATTGTACTAAATAAAAATATAAGCCGCCGTGTAGAGAGTGGCCATCCATGGATTTTTGCCAACGAAGTAAATACAGGGAAAGAAAAAGACACCAATGCGCAACCTGGCGAAATTGTAGATGTATATACGTTTGATAAAATATTTATCGGCAGAGGTTACTATAATCCGCAATCACAAATTTCCGTTCGCTTGCTCACCCGTATCAAGAATGAGCGTATTGATGAGCAATTTTTTCTAACCCGGATAAAAGACGCATGGGACTACAGAAAGAAAATTGGGTACCAAGAAAACTGCCGGCTAATTTTTGGAGAAGCAGATGATATGCCCCAATTGATCATTGATAAATTCAACGATTATTTTGTAATTCAAACGCTGGCACTCGGTATTGATGTGTGGAAGCCAGCCATTGTAAAAGCGTTGAATCAGCTTTTTACGCCGAGAGGAATTTACGAACGCAATGACGTTCCTGTGAGAGAGTTAGAAGGCCTGGAACAACACAAAGGTTTTTTGAGTGAACCATTTGACACCAACATT
This sequence comes from Chitinophagaceae bacterium, assembly GCA_043737055.1. Classification (GTDB taxonomy): domain Bacteria; phylum Bacteroidota; class Bacteroidia; order Chitinophagales; family Chitinophagaceae; genus Ferruginibacter. The sequence goes on from JAYTBG010000101.1 coordinate 5,858, forward strand.
ATCATAAATGAAAATGGAATAAAGTTTAACGTAGATGTTGCCAATGGGCAAAAGACAGGCTACTTTTTAGACCAACAAGATAACAGGCGTGCTATACAGCATATTGTAAAAGATGCCGACGTGCTGGGTGCATTCTGCTACACGGGCTCGTTTGAAATTAGTGCGGCTCACTTCGGGGCAAAGTCCGTGCTGGGCCTCGATATTTCGCAAAGCGCTATAGACATGTGTAACAAAAATGCATCGTTAAATGGATTGGAAAACATTTGCAAATTTGAATGTGTGAATGCTTTTGATGTGTTAAAAACCTGGAGCAAGGAAGATAAGCGTTGGGATGTGGTCATGCTAGATCCCCCTTCTTTTACCAAAAGCCGCAGCACCATTGACAAAGCGGTGGCGGGTTACAAAGAAATTAATTTACGTGGAATAAAACTGGTAAAACCAGGTGGGTTTTTAGTTACCTCCAGTTGCACCAATTTAGTGCAGCCAGAATTATTTTTAGACATCATACAGATGGCGGCTAAAGATGCAAAACGAAAAATAAGGCAGGTGGTTTTTAATGCACAAAGTGCAGACCATCCTATTATACGTGGGCAGGAGAATACGCATTATTTGAAATTTTTGATTGTGCAGGTGTTATAGCCAGCAAACGTATAACCCATAAAAAAAGCTGATCCTTTTCAGATCAGCTTTTTTTATTTTGGTAATAGTAACTATTAAGATTTAGGATCTAACATCTTTTTGATGCGGTCTGCCAGATCCTGGTAATGGTATTTGGTAGTTTTATCTACAGTAGACATGGCTGCTAAATCAAACATTGATTTTAACTCACGGCTATGACCTTTCAGGTAAGAAAGGATGTCTGTTTTTTTAACGTCTATCTGCGGCACTGCATTACCAAAAGAAAAATTAAAGCCCGCTTGTGCAGCAGGAGGATTCATCAATAATGCCAGTCGCTCCACATAGGCCTTTTGTAAATTTCTCCTGTAAATGTCTACCGGCTTTTTAGACGTCAACTCAGTAAACACAGATTGTTTTAAATCTGTAAGTAAGTCATTTACGGTGTAAGCTTGTGTACCAAGCGCAGCTTCGGCATTCAGCATTTTGTTCATTGTAGCAGTGCTTAGCATTCTACCTAAAGCACTTTCCTGCAAAGATAAAATCGTGACTGCGGCGTTTGTTCCGGTTTTGCTGGAAATATCTTTATTGATAAGCCATGTTGGTGTTGTAAATACCTGCTTGTTTATAAAACCTGCGGCCTCTTTTTGTGTTTCACGACTTACGTACTCGTAAACAGATCCCTGTTGAGAATTCTTCTTCAGGTTTTCGTAAACACCTCCAAAGTTGTAAGTAACATGCCCTATGTAACGACGAAATTGAGTTACAACCTCGCCATACATCTGGTTCATGTCGCTATAATCTTCGTTGCTTTGTTTTGTCCATGTAGCAAGATTAGGAACGATGCGTTGCAGGTTTTTAATACCATAAGCAGATGCTTTCATAGCATTGTCTCCTACACTTTCACTCTGGTCTCTTGGATCATCTTGCTGGCCCTGGCGACCGAAATAATACCGGCTATCACCTGCCTTTGCTTCAATCCATTTGTCTAACACGGCAGTTTCTTCTTCAGCAGTTTTGGCCTCAGGTATTAGCCTGTAACCCCACTCAATAGACCATTTGTCGTATTCACCAATTCTTGGATAGATGCCCGCTGCGCTGATATTATCTTCTGGCTGAGCTACGTAGTTGAAGCGTGCATAATCCATGATGCTCGGTGTGTGGCCGTTGGCTTCTACCCACGCCTTGTTACGCAATTTTTCAACAGGCACGCCAGCAGAAGAACCAAAGTTGTGCGGCAAGCCAAGAGTATGTCCTACTTCATGAGAAGAAACAAAACGAATTAATTGACCCATCAGTTCATCATCGAAAACCATCTGGCGGGCACGAGGATCTAACGGTGACGCCTGTATGAAATACCAGTTGCGTAGCAATTGCATAACATTATGAAACCAGCCTATGTGACTCTCAATAATTTCTCCGCTCCTTGGATCAGTAGTGCTGGGGCCATAAGCATTTTGCACAGCGGATGGTTTGTAAATGATGCCGCTGTTGCGGGCATCTTCTAAACTCCAGGTACTATCCTCTTTGTATGAAGGTGCTTCTTTGCCCATGATGGCATTTTTAAAACCTGCTTTTTCAAAAGCGATCTGCCAGTCATTTACACCTTTTATAAGATAAGGTATCCATTTTTTGGGTGTAGTAGGATCTATGTAGTACACAATAGGCTTGGCCGGTTCTACCAATTCTCCTCTTTTATACTTTTCAATATCACCTGGCTTCGGTTCCAGTCTCCAACGAGTGATCATGTCAATGTTCTTTACACCTTGCTGGTTGGCATCAAAGTCAGTATAGCCATTAGAAAAATAACCTACACGGTTGTCTTCGTAGCGGGCTTTCATCGGAACCTCGGGCAAAATTACCATAGAGCTATTCATCTCCAGGGTAATGGTCGCCTGGCTCGGGCTGGCTGGTGGCGCTCCGGGGAAGAGTGAAGGCGCAGCTGCTTTCAAAAAAGTTTTTACAGTCTTGATCTCTACATTGGTTGGGTAAGGTTTTACAGACAGGATGTAAGATTTATCTGCCTGAAAGGCACCTGCCTGAAACTGTGGCTTAGCTCCTACTCCGAAACCAAAGATCTCGTTGTCTGCTAAAATATTATCCGTTATTTCGATGACGATTCCTTTACCTAAACTATCGGGTGCGTATGCCTTTACATCAAACGCCAACGCAATGGGTTGGATGTTGCTGTTCTGTACCGAACGAAACATCTGTTTGGTACTATCAGGATTTACTTTATATGAAATGTTTTTAATAAAGACTTTGTTAGAAGGGCCTTTTTCAAAGCGAATAACATTGTCACCTATCTGGTCGCCGGCATAGCCATTGAACGCTTTAGGTGCTTCAACCGAAGACTTAGAAACACGGTTTAAAACCAGGATGTCTCTTTCTAATAACTTCACCGGAAGCTCCAGGTAATACTTGTCGTCTACCTTATGAATTGTAAACAAACCTCGGGAAGTAATAGCCTTATCTGTGATTACTTCTTTGTAAGGCTTTGGAGCAGCTCTGGGCGCTGCGGGTGTTGCTGGTGGCGGTGTGCCGGCTGGAGCCGCCGGTACCGGGGCCTGCCTGTTTTGAGATTGAGCTGCAAAAGACATGCAGGCAAATGAAAAAACAAAACAAGTGTTTTTAAATAGCTGATTCATGTAGAATTTATGTTGTTTGAAAATACCTACTGGCTTGGCAAGCTGAAAATAGGAAGTTGGGTATAAAAATACCGCATAAAATTTATTTACAATCATTGATGAAAAAAATAGTAGGAGCGGTAATCAGATAGGGTTTGCGGCCACGCTTTGCCGCTATTAGGGACAGCTGTAAACACCTTACAGGCATGGATATAAATTTAAAATTTCTACCATAAGTTTATTTCAAGAATTTTTTGTTGTAGTAGAATAAAAAATTCTACAGATTAAAAAAAGTGTTTGATAGGGATAAACTATTTTTATCGCTACACATACTGATCTATTTGTAAAGAGGGACAAAAAATGGAGTTTCGAACAGCGCAAATAAAAGACCTTGAGCTTATTGTAGACATCTACAATTCTACCATACTCAGCCGAATGGTTACCGCCGATACAGAACCTGTGACAGTAATTGAAAAACTGGCTTGGTTCAACGAACACAATGAACAAACCAGGCCGTTATGGGTGATAACGGAACAAGGCGAAGACATAATAGGTTGGGTGAGCTTCGTAGATTTTTATGGGCGGCCCGCCTACAATGGCACTGCTGAGATCAGCATTTACCTACACTCAGATTGCAGGGGCAAAGGATATGGGAAGCTGGTATTACAGCATTGCATTCATCAATCGAAAAGTCTAGGAATTCACCGCCTGCTCGGTTTTATCTTTAGCCATAATCTGCCGAGTTTGCAGTTGTTCAAAAATGCAGGGTTCCAGGAGTGGGGTTGCCTGCAAGAGGTAGCACTTATGGATGACAAATACTACAGCCTGATCATCATGGGCATCAAAATTCCTTAACTGCACTTAAACAATTGTTTTAGAGAGTAGCAAGACTTCCCAATTATGCACCAGACATAAAATAAGCCCACTGTTTTGCAGCGGGCTTATATCATTCATAAAAATCACACTAACTACATTTTAGGGAGCAACACGTGGTCTATAACATGTATAACACCGTTGCTTTGGTTTACATCTGCGATAGTTACATAAGCAACTCCACCGCTTTGATCAGTTAAAGTCAACTTTTTGCCCTGCTTCCTGGCTGTTAAATTGCCGCCAGATACGGTCTTTAAAGTTGCTAAACCCTTACCTTTTTTGATAAGTTTAAATACATCTTTCGCACTGAATTTACCTGCAATTACATGGTAGGTAAGAATGCCGGTAAGAGCCGCTTTACTTTCTGGCTTTACCAGATTCGCTACGGTACCTGCAGGCAATAAATCAAAGGCTGCATTAGTTGGAGCAAACACTGTGAAAGGTCCTGCACTTTGTAAAGTTTCTACAAGACCCGCCGCTTTTACTGCAGCTACCAAAGTAGTGTGGTCTTTACTACTCACTGCATTTTCTACAATGTTTTTGCTAGGGTACATTACTGCTCCACCTACCATTACTGTTTTTTCCATTTGAGCAAAACTTGAGCTCGTTGTGAAAGCAAACATTGCCATCACAAAAAATTTTCCGATCGTATTCATAATTTTTTTTTGATTTTTAAAAACTTGTTCAGGATTATGTACGGCATCTATTAAGCGATGGATTTTTTTGCCGAAGGAATTTTTTAAAATCAACCCGAAATAAAAATGCCTGCTACAATGATAACAGGCTTTAAACACTAGAGAAAGTCATTTTGTTTAGCGCATAATAAAACAATGTAAAATGCTGCGGTATTTATTCAATAATCGTTATCAGGTTTTGGTTTTGGTTGATTTTTTTTATCGGTCGCCGTCGGCTTCATTGTTGCCTTTGGAGGGATGGTATTGTCCTTTTTCTCATCGGGCTTTTTTTCTTCCGGTTTTTTCTCGGGAAGTGGTTTTACTTTTTTTTGTGTATCCACAGACGGCGGAATAAATAAATCTTCTTCCACAAAATCACTGGCATCGCCATTGCCATTTTCTTCAATAAGGCTATCGCCTTTGCTTACGATATCAGCAAAATTGATGTCTGCGTAAATAGGATCGTTCATCAACTCGGCAGGCGCATCAAATTCTTTTTGCCGGGTAAGGAGTATTTTTTTATCTGCGTACACCTTACTCATAAAGAGGCCCCATTTCGGCGCTGCCATTTCTGAACCACCCACATTGTTTGTATAAATTGGGATAAATGGATCGCCACACCCCACCCAGGTGCCGGCCAACAGCTCCGGTGTGTAACCAATAAACCAACCATCTGTATTGTTATCTGTAGTACCTGTTTTTCCTGCTTTGGCCACAGGAATATCGTAAGAGTTCAAACCTCGTGCCGTGCCAATTTGCACCACCCCTTGCATAATCTTAACCATTGTGTAAGCATCTGCTTCACCAATCACCTGCTTGCTTTGTGCAACGGAAAATTCATGCAGGAGATTACCATTTTTATCTTCTATACGGGTTACATATACCGGCGTTGTATTGTATCCCTTGTTAGGAAACATAGTATAGGCCTGCAACATTTGCATCATCGGAATATCGGCAGTACCCAGGGCTATAGAATAATACGGCGGAAGGTTGGCGGTGATACCGATCTGTTTAGAAAATTCTACTGTTCTGCCCACTCCCACCATGCCTATTAAATGCCAGGCAGCAACGTTGCGGGAAAAAGCCAGGCAGTTGGCCATTGTACCGCCACCACCACTGCTAATTGTTTTGCCCCCAAGCGTTAGCGGCGCACCAGAAATTTGCGTTTCGGGTGTATAGCCCGCATCTGTTACGGCAAGTGTATACACAATAGGTTTAAAGGTAGAACCTACCTGTCGTTGCGCTGTAACGTGGTCATACTTAAACCATTTGTAATTAATACCTCCAACCCAGGCTTTTATTTCGCCGGTTTTAGGATCCATTGCCACAAAAGAGGTTTGCAATAATTGCTTGTGGTATTTAATAGAATCAATTGGAGTCATCACGGTGTCCTTCTCATGTTTGTCATTACCCGTCCAGGAAAATATTTTCATTTTGGTAGGCACTGTAAAAGATTTGCGAATG
>JAYTBG010000102.1:0-2061 GCA_043737055.1 Chitinophagaceae bacterium
CTTGCAACAAACGCAGGACTTGCAAACACCATTTATCATAAAGATGTTATAGATGCAATGTTTAGGCAACCGTTTAGTAATGAAACCTTGCCTTTTACAAATGCTATGGTTAAAAATGGTACTGTTATTAATGCAGTCGACTACGATTTGGGTAAAAATGGTTTTGCTTACTACGATACCGATACGGCTAATTATTGGGTTTCGGGCAAGCCTGGCAAAGGCAATAATGGTGACGTTTACAGAAATGATGGAGTAGATATTTTTGCTGATGTAAGCCAAGCCGGAGATTATTATGTAGGCGACATGACTGCGAGTGAATGGTTGCAATATTCATTGAACATTGCAGAAGGTGGTACTTACCATATTGAGGTGCTCTTTAAAGTTAAGAGCGGTAAAAAGTCCTTAACTATTGGTGCAGATCAAAAAACACTTCAAACCATGGTTTTACCATCTATTGCAGGCACGGGCAAATGGCAAAAAGCTTATTTTAAAAATGTGGTTTTACCTGGCGGTGAAGTAAAGCTGCGTTTAGGTACAACGACCGGGGGGATGCAGATAAAATATTTGAAGTTTGTAAAAATTAAATAAGCTGAAGAAAGAAAAGTGGGAAAGCTGTTACATGCTTTCCCTAATATCCTGCATCATTTTACGGGCTATATTTTCTGCTGTAGTCTCAAAATTGCTTTCAGCATAAATTCTTATAATCGGTTCTGTGTTGCTCGTACGCAGATGTACCCAGTCGTTTTCAAATTCAATTTTTAAACCATCCTCGGTATTGGCAGGATTGTTTTTATACTTGCTTTTAATTTTGTCGAAAATACTTTTCACATCAAAGCCTTGTTCCAGCTCAATCTTGTTTTTACTGATAAAATAGTTGGGGTAAGTACCACGCAATTGCTTTACTGTTTTTTTGCTATGTGCCAGTTGGGTTAAAAACAAGGCTATACCTATCAAAGCATCACGACCATAATGCAGGTCAGGAATAATAATGCCACCATTGCCTTCTCCACCAATAACAGCATTTACCTCTTTCATTTTGGTAACAACATTTACCTCTCCCACCGCACTTGAAAAATAGGTACCACCGTGCTTTAAGGTTACGTCTTTTAAAGCTTTGGTTGATGACATATTGCTTACGGTGTTGCCTTTTTTATGCTGCAGTATAAAATCAGCCACAGCCACAAGGGTATACTCTTCACCAAACAAAGTTCCATCCTCACATACAAAGCAAAGCCTGTCTACATCAGGGTCAACAGCAATACCAATGTCGGCCTGCTGGCGTTTTACCTCGTTGCACAATTGGGTTAAATGTTGAGGAATAGGTTCAGGATTGTGAGCAAATTTTCCGTTGACCTCTTCATTTAAAACCGTAATATCTTTTACTCCCAACTCTTTCAACAACGCAGGTACAGCAGTGGCACCCGTACTGTTTATGCCATCCACAATAACTTTAAATTTTCTTTTTTTGATGCTACCAATATCTACCAAATGATAGTTCACAACGGCTTCAATATGTTTTTGTAAGGCGGTATTATTTGTTGTAGTAACCCCCAATTTATCTACAGGCACAAAATTGAACGTTTCTTTATCGGCAATATCCAACACCAGCGCACCTTCTTCACTATTAATAAATTCTCCATGCTGGTTTAGTAGTTTTAGAGCGTTCCATTCTTTAGGGTTATGGCTTGCAGTTATAATGATGCCTCCTGCAGCTTCTTCAAATATCACCGCCATTTCTATTGTTGGAGTGGTGCTCAGGTCAGCGTTTATAACATCCAATCCTACGGCATTCAGTGTGCCAATCACCAATCGTTGAACCATCTCGCCGCTTATGCGACCATCACGGCCAACAACAACTTTTTTCTTATTGCTCTGCCCGGCTAACCAGGTGCCAAAGGCTGCAGTAAATTTTATAATATCCAACGGACTGAGCGTATCTCCCGGCTTACCGCCAATAGTTCCGCGGATACCTGATATACTTTTTATTAAGGGCATAAATCGAATTAAGTGGATGCAAACATAACAGAAAATATACGATTTTGCACAGCCACCCAGTGTGTA
>JAYTBG010000103.1:0-5193 GCA_043737055.1 Chitinophagaceae bacterium
ATGGTAATGGCTAAATCTATGGGCCAAATGAGTTCGGCATATTCAGCCCCGTTGGTAAGGCCCAATGGCAGCGTAATAGCGGCGCCCACAATGATGAGCTGCCATCCCCAAAAATGTATCTTACTTAAAAGATCGCTGTACATCCTTGCCTTTAGCAATCTCTGCAGCGAATAATAAACTCCCATGAAAATACCATTGCCCACAAATGCAAAAATTACCGCATTCGTGTGCAGTGGCCGGAGTCTTCCAAAACTGCCATACTGCGTAACATTCAGCGATGGAAATACCAACTGCAAAGCGGCATATAAACCTACAAGCATACCTACGACTCCCCATAAAATAGTGGCAAAGGCAAAGTTCTTAACGGTCCTGTTGTCATAATAAAATTTTTCTACCTGCATGTTGTTGCTGTTGTTAAGGGTTAGTTTTTTAATTCGGTATTAGTTTCTTTTGGTTCATTTTCAAATAGCATGCGCACAGATGGTGTGTAGTCATCATCATATTGCCCGCTACTTACACTCCAGATGAAGGCCGCAAGAAAACTTGCTGCAATCATCAGGCTTATGCCGATTAGTATAAATATTGCGCTCATTGAGGATGATTTTTTAGTAGGCTCGAAATTAGAATTCGCACAACCGGAGAACCGTGACAAGTGACAAAGCACTTTATGATTTTGATCAGGTTGTTACAAATTTTTTCTGCGTGCAACAAGTGAAGTGAGGAGCGTAACCAGCAGAACAATGCTGATACTGCTGAGTGGCATAAGTATAGCGGCGACCAGTGGGGAAAGTTTTGCCTGTACGGCAAACGACACACCCACCACATTGTACAATATTGATAATATGAAACTGGCCATTACAATTTGGCGGCCAACCCTGGCGTATGAAATAAAAGCAGCAAGTTTCCCCAGCGCAGCACCATCCATGATAGCATCGCAGGCAGGTGAAAAACGGGCCGCATCATCACTTACAGCAATGCCCACATCGGCCTGCATGAGCGCACCTGCATCGTTGAGGCCATCTCCGGCCATAAGTACCCCACCCTTTTGCTGTTGCAGTTCTTTTATGTAGGAGAGTTTTTCTGCAGGTGACACTTTGAAACTCAATGGGGTTGCTGCACCAAACATAGCAGTCAGGTTTTGTCTTTCTGCGTCGTTGTCCCCAGACAAAATATGTAACTGCTGTTTAGCATCCTGCAATTCTCGGGCAAGTTCTGGTATGCCTTGCCGGTAGTGATTCCCTATTTCATAAAATCCTTTGTAGCTGTTATTGATATTTACATGCACAACAGAGCTCGCAGAAGTTGACTGACGGGGGGAATCCTTTACAAAGCTTGCTGCACCGAGTGCAACCCTGGCTCCTTGCACATCTGCAACCAGTCCCTGCCCGGCAACTTCTGTAAAATGCTGAAGAGGCGCCGCTGCTGTAAAGTCTGCACTCCGTAAAAAAACTGCAAGCGTATTGCTCATGGAATGGGAAGAATGCATGGCTGCAGACCGCACCCAGCCCTGCTCCTGCGCCGATAATGCATCGCCGTTGAACTGCACCTGTGCTTTACCGGATTGAGTGATGGTACCTGTTTTATCAAAAACAATATGATGCACTTTGGCCAGTGACTCTATTACCGAAGCATTTTTTAAATACAACTTGTTCTTTCCAAAAATGCGCAGCATGTTTCCGAAAGTAAAAGTGGCGGACAACAACAAGGAGCAGGGGCAGGCAACAATGAGCACTGCCGTAACAACGGGTAATATTTTTGACGAATCCTTGTAAGCCCAGAAACAGGCGGAAAGTAGTGCAATGCTAAACAAGATAGCGGTGAAATACCGGCTCCAGGGATGAATAAAGGATTGCTCTTTATTTTTAGTTTTAGAAAAAATATCGTTGTTCCAGAGCTGGGTGATATAACTCTGCGAAGGTTCTTTAACCAGCTTCAGTTGTATGGCACCGCCTTTCTGTTTGCCCCCGGCAAATACAAGGTCTCCTTCGTATTTGTCTACAGGTGCATCTTCTCCACTAACAAAACTATAATCAATCAATGCGACGCCCTCTAGTATGCGGGCATCTGCAGGAATCATCTCTTCGTTACTTATTACTATTATCTCACCATTTTTTAAATTAGTAACTGGGATATTTTCCTCCTTAAAATTTCTTAGCACAGTTACACCAAGCGGGAAATAAGATTTGTATTGACGGTCAAATGAAAGAGCATCGTAGGTTTTGTGTTGAAACCATCGCCCTATGAGCATAAAGAAAATAATACCTGTACCAGAATCGAGGTAACCAGTACCGGTACCCGAAATGATCTCGTAGTAACTACGGGCAAAAGTGATAATGATAGCAAGTGCTATCGGCGCATCTATGTTAATGATGCCCTGTCGCAAGCCTTTGGCTGCAGCCACAAAAATTGACTTTGCAGCAAAGAACAACACAGGCAGCGAAAGCGTAAATATGATCCAGTTAAAAGTTTGCTTCAGGCCCTCCTGCTCTATTTCCCCACCAGAAAAATATTCCGGAAAACTGAGCATCATTATATTGCTGAAACAAAAGCCTGCCACGCCCAGTTCGGCAATCTTTCTGCGATTAAAACTGATTTTCTCTTTTGGTCCGGCATCTTCCAAACTAATGCGGGGCTCATAACCAATGAATGCCAACAGCTCCACTACTTTGCGCAGCGAAATAAGCATGGGATTGAAACGGATAAAGACTTCTTTGCGCTCGAAATGCGCCTGCGAGTGAGTGATGCCTGCATCAATTCTATGCAAATTTTCTAAAAGAAATATACAGGAAGAACAATACATTTGTGGCAAGCTAAAAGTAACATTCATCTGTTCTTCGCTACGAAACTGTACAAGCTGGTCAATGATGACCTCATCATCCAGGTAGGCAAAGCTCCCTGATACAAAGTTTCCCTTTGCCTTGATACCTGGAGAGGAATCAATGTCATAATAAACACAGAGATCATTTTCGTTGAGCAATAGGTATACCTGGCGGCAGCCGCTGCAGCAAAAAGAAAGATCTTTTTCTACAAAAGCATCGAGGCATGGTTCGCCGCAATGGAAACAGGGTACAGGTGTGGCCGTAGACAAGTTGATAGTGGGCATAAATGTACCCGCAAATTATCAAGAGGTGAGTTCATGCAATATGATTTCTATCAAACTAATCTTTGATTGCTGTCAGCTTGCAGATAGCGGATGTTACCAATCAACTGTTTACCTTTAAGCAGTAAAATCAGCGTTATGCAAACTATACTCGTTCCTACCGACTTTTCGCTTAATGCCAATAAGGCTTTGAACTATGCTGCAGAAGTTGCAAAATTATCTGGCGCAGCCGTTATCATCATGCATGTTACCAACCTTACTCATGCATCCATTAACGAAAGTGTTATTTTATCTGAGCCGTTGGACAATATCGTATTCGATGGAGTAAACCAGCAACTAGATATATTGGTGACAGCCACCGGAGAAATAACCGGAGGAAAAGTGGAAAAGCAATTGTACAATGGCCTTATTACCGATGCCATACAACAAGCTGCCTTAGAAAATAAAGTAGATCTTATTATTATGGGTACCTTGGGAGACTCGGGTGTACAAGAAAAACTTTTCGGGAGTATCACCGCAAAATTAATCAGTCACGTTGCCGTGCCGTTGCTTGCAGTGCCACTGATGTATGAATGGGTACCTCCAAAAAATATTCTACTGGCTATCAATCATTTTAAAGAAAGCCGGGAAGTGCTTACCCCTTTAATGAAGCTGGCGGCTTTTTTAAAGGCACCCATACATGTGGCTGTATTTACTGACGAGGACAATGCGGATGCTGCCGAGTACCTGCAGAACCGCAGAGATATTGAACAATTTTGTTTGAGTATTCAACAGCAGTATCCTATGCTCGAGGTGCATCCTGCGGCTGTTTACGGGCATCACTTTGAAGAAGCCATCAAGAGCTACATCATCAACAACGAAACCGGCATGTTGGCTATGATCACCCATAAAAGAAATTTCATCGAGAGTATCTTTAGCAAGAGTCTAACAAAAAAAATGAGTTATCACACAGACATTCCATTACTGTCTATTCCTATTCACTAATTTTTACTAACCCAACGCATTTAGCATGTCTACAATTTTAGTTCCTACAGACTTTTCAAAAAACGCTACGGCTGCCTTGCGCTATGCCATAAAGTTGTGCCAACAGATGGAGAGTAACCTCATTGTTTTTCATTGTTCGCACATCTCGGCTTATGCACTTTCGGCTGCTACCTCCGAGGAGGCCATATCTCAATTAGTTGCAGATGACGAAGAACAAAAGATGGAAAAATTGCAGCAGCAGGTAGACAAGGCCTACAATCATTTTGATCTCCAAGTTCCTGCAACTACCCGTTGTGTGGTGGCTTACCATCAAATGGTTGTAGAAAAAAGCCTTGAGATAGCAGCGGACAATAAGGTTAGCCTGATTGTGATGGGCACGCATGGTGCCACCGGAATTACTAAATTCTTTTTTGGATCCAATGCTTCTATCATGATTTCCAAGTCGGAAATTCCCGTGCTCGCAGTTCCTGAGGACTACAAATATGAAACGATGGAAGACATTGTTTTTGCATCAGACCTGGCGGGTTTTTCCTCCGAACTCACTCAGTTGCTACCGTTCGCCCAAGCCACGGGGAGTACTATTAATGTATTGCATATGGATTACCGAAACGACCCAACCGCTGGCAAGATAAAAACTGCGGAAGAAATAATTACCAAAATGCCTTACAAAAAAATAAAACTGCATGTGCAGCCGGCCACGTTGGAGACAAGCCTGGTTGCCCAGGTGAAAAAGTATATAGCTACCCACAAAGCTCAGTGCCTTGTGATGTTTAGCAGGGAGCGAACATTATGGGACCGTTTGTTTTTAAAAGGTAGTAAAACAGAAGATATGTCTGCTGCGTTGAATACTCCCCTGCTCAGTTTCCGGAAAGCCTAAACGGTTTAACTCTTTTGAAACCCAGCCGCATGTCATGCGGCATTTTTTGCTCGTAGCCATAATTGTGACGGGCGGGCTTTGCAAATATTATAGTAATTTTAGCCCCTAAAAATTAAGCATGAGCGAAGCCATCAGACAACTACAGCCCACCGCATTATGGAAGCATTTTGCAGACCTTAATGCGGTTCCACGCCCTTCAAAGAAAGAAGAAAGAGTAATTGAATTTATAAAG
>JAYTBG010000104.1:0-2048 GCA_043737055.1 Chitinophagaceae bacterium
ACATTTTTGTAGTAGATGAGTCCACCATTATCCTGGTACCATTCCAGGTCTTCGGTAAAAAGCGGTTTAAAAGTCGCCATGTCACGGGCATTGAAGGCCGCAAACATGATGCTGTCCATCCGGGCAATCTCATCAAACAATTGCTGCGAAGTGGGTGCAACCTTTTTTTCCTGCGCTATTGCCTGCGTGGAAATTGACATTACCAGCACGGCAAAAAGTAGTTTCGAAAAATGTTTATTTGTAGCCATATAGTTGTTGCGGTGAATGTAAATAATTTTTACAGCCCTATCAATGTCTTTTGATGAAGGGTAGCCTGCCATTAATTATGGCACTAAAAATATCCTTTTCAAATAAAATGGTCTTCTTGTGAAACTGGCAATCTTTCTAGTGTGAGTCAAAAGAATCTGCAACTTCAACGACGAGGCCTGGCGCCGATGGTAAAAACTTTAATAGAACTCCCCAAAGTGCCAGAGTATGCCGGCAGGGTCATGGAGGAAGCACTCTTTTCCCCAGTCATTGTTTTGGATCGGAACCAACCGTACGCTTTCGTATTTATCGTGCAGGCCCAGTTGCCGTAGTTCCTCGTAATATTTATCAACATCATCTACTTCTAAAAAGATCATACTGTTGTCTACCCAATCTTTTACATAGGCGTCTTGGAGGTAGAATCCCAGCTGCTCGTTCACCCTAAAGTAAGACATGTTGTGGGATAGCACCGTTTCATGGAATCCCAGGTCTGTGTAAAACTGCCTGGAGGTTGCATAATCTTTTGCACCAATAAATGTTCTGATCGACTTCGCTGTTTGTTTCATGTGATGTTAAATGATGATGGTACAAGTGTACGATTAAAAAAAAGATTCCAGCTGTCCAATCTACGAACTCTACTATTTCCGGGCCTGCAAGTCTACACTTTAGATTTTGCTGCCGGCAAGCGTTGCATGGAGGTTCACTCTTACAGGCATCTTTAATTGCCCAAATTGAGTTAAACTGCAGTATGAAAATTCGTTTCCTGGCAATCGCCCTGATCCTATTGACCCTACAAGGTTTTGCGCAAACTGAAAAAGCACAACAGCTCTTAAAAGAAGGCGTTGAGTTGCATGACCAGGGTGAATTTGAAAAAGCACTTGCAAAGTATGATGAGGCTCTTGCGGAAAATGCAGATTATGCGGATGCTTTGTATGAGAAAAGCTTCACGTTGTTCCAATCCAAAAAGTACAAGGAATGCGTTGATATCTCAAAGCAGTTGCTAAAAAATTATCCTGCATCGCCCATATTGAAAGGGGTTTATGTGCAGTATGGCAGCGCCCTGGATGTACTGGGCCAACCCAAAGAAGCCATCAAAATTTACAATACTGGTCTCAAACAGTTCCCGGATTATTTTTTACTGAATTTCAACAAGGCGATGACGCTTGCGACCTTGGGGGAAACCAACAAAGCCTATGAATGCCTGCAGCTGGCGTTGATTGCCAATCCATTTCATGCTTCCAGTTATTACCGTACGGCAGAATTATTAAAATCAACTAATCACATTCCTTCCATATTGGCTGGCATCATGCACCTCGTACTGGAACCTCAGTCAGACCGATCGGCACTAAGCTTTAAAAAACTGATGGGGTTAATGAATGGAAACGTCAAGAAAACGGGGGACCACACAACGATTACATTAGATGCTGCTATGTTCCCAGGCAAGAAGGCCAGCAAACAGCCTGACAATTTTATGATGCAGGAGATGCTGTTTACTATGTCCTCGGCCCTGAACAAAGATTCTGTAATGAACAGCATCGCCAAAACTGATATAGAAAAATTTGATCTCAGGCTTCAACTGCTCATCAATAGCCTGACTGAAAACCAACAAGGTTTTTTCAGTGAACGATATGTACCCCTATTTAAAAAAATCAAAGAGAACAATTACAGCATGATTGTAAGCCGGCTGGTTTTTATGAACACCGCCGATGAACGCAATGCCATGTGGGTTAAAGTAAACCCTGAAAAGATCAGTGAATTTTATAACTGGCTAAAAGCTTATAAATGGAAAAAGTAAGCAGTTG
>JAYTBG010000105.1:0-12016 GCA_043737055.1 Chitinophagaceae bacterium
CTGGGGGCAGTGATGGGCCCGGCTATTGCCCTGGCCTACCTCTACTTTTACCCAGGCAATTACCAGGCTTTATTTTTACTGGCATTTATTCCCGGCTGCCTCGCAATGCTTTTCACCCTATTAATCAGGGAAAAAACAAGGCCTGCTCTTTTAAAACAACCGATTAAGGGCGCCTCTGTTTTTGCTTTTGCTTCTTACTGGAAGTGGAGTTCGCCGGCATATAAAAAATTGGTAACCGGCCTACTGCTTTTCGCTGCTGTAAACAGCTCAGATGTTTTCCTCCTGCTAAAAATGAAAGAAGAAGGTTTGCCAGATGTACAGATCATTGGGCTCTATATTTTTTACAACCTCATTTACGCACTGTTTGCTTACCCCTTAGGAATATTGGCAGACCGCCTTGGGTTCAAAAAGATTCTATTGCTCGGGCTGGTAATTTTTGCAGTTGTATATGCAGGCTTTGCTGTAGCAAATAATTGGTGGGTATTTTCTATATTCCTGTTTTTGTATGGTGTGTATGCAGCAGCTACGGAGGGCGTAGCAAAGGCATGGATAAGCAACATTAGTAAAAAAGAAGATACCGCTACGGCACTTGGCACCTACAGTGGTTTTCAAAGTATTGCTGCGTTGCTTGCCAGCTCCATCGGTGGCTTTACCTGGTATTACCTTGGCTCCGAATTTACATTTGGACTTGCCGTGCTGGTTACGATTTCAGTTGTGCTATATTTATTCTATACAAGAATACAAGAAACCACTAATCTCTAAAGGCGTAGTATTTACAATAGCTGTTGGGTTAGTTTACTTACTTTTAATAAAACTATTTTTATGTACCAATACGACACGGTAGTGGGAGCCCTTAAAGGTTTAAAAGATCGGGGTTATACCCTGGATTTCAACCTTGCATTTGACAAGATCATTTGTTCGCAAAATGATCAATGCCTCAACCCTTCCGAATTTGAGATAGTGGAAGTATATCGGTTTGAAGGAGATACCAACCCATCAGATGAAGATGTGGTGTATGCAGTAGCCTCTAAAGACGGCGCAATTAAAGGAGCTATCACGAGTGCATATGGATCGTATGCTGACACCGTTTCTACAGACATGCTTCAGAAACTGAGCATGCACACCCAATAAAAAGCATAATGGATAGAAAGAAATTTTTGAAGTTGAGTACGCTGGGGCTCGGGAGCCTGCCTATATTTTCGTTTGCTCCACCCGGCCAAAAACCGCTGGCTATTGCTACATGGAATGCGGGCAAACAAGTAAATGATGCCGCCTGGAAAGTTTTAAGCAGCAAAGGCAAATCTTTGGACGCTGTAGAAACTGGCGCCCGTTACATGGAAAGTCAACAAGATTGTTGCGTAGGTCTTGGTGGGTACCCTGATAGAGATGGCGTCGTAACGTTGGATGCTTGCATCATGGATCACCTGTTCAATTGCGGGGCAGTGGCCGGCCTGGAGCGCATCAAGCACCCGATATCTGTTGCAAGGAAAATTATGGAAACAACGCCGCATGTCTTGTTGGTGGGCAAGGGTGCACAAAGCTTTGCCGTGCAAAATGGATATCCATTAGAACGGGAAGAACTTTCTAACGATGCCATGAAGGCTTATAAGGAATGGTTGATTGAAAGTAAGTATAGCCCTGTTATCAATATCGAAAATCAACAGCCGCCACAACTACCCAAAAAGAATGGTCCCTTTGCGCCGGCATTTTTTGAAGATGGCTCTCCCAATCATGATACCATGGGTTTGCTTGCCTTAGATGCCGGCGGCAATCTTGCAGGTGCGGTTACCACTAGTGGCATGGCCTTCAAAATGCATGGTCGTGTGGGCGATTCGGCTATCATTGGTGGAGGGCTGTTTGTAGACAATGAAGTGGGTAGCGCAACCAGCACCGGCGTAGGAGAAGAAGTGGTTCGCATTTGCGGCTCGCACCTGGTGGTAGAATTTATGCGACAAGGGTTTAGTCCGGAGCAGGCCTGCAAAAAAGCGGTTGAACGAATTGTAAAAAGCGATCCCGCAAAAGCAAGAAAGATACAAGTAGGATTTTTGGCAATGAACAAAAGGGGAGCGTATGGTGCGTATGCTATCCAAAAAGGATTTATATATGCTGTAAAAAACAATGCAGTGAGCTCCACGTTTGCTGCCAAACACCTGCTGTAAAAAACTGCCTTTTTCAGTAAAAGAAATTTATGACTAAAAGATTCGGACTATGAATTTTCTGCTGGAAGTGGTTTGTTTTTCTATGCAGGGCTGCGTGGCTGCGCAGGCCGCAGGCGCTCATCGAATTGAGCTTTGCGACAATGAGTCGGTGGGCGGTACTACCCCTTCCTATGGTTTTATAAAAGCTGCACGGCAAAAATTGTCCATCCCGCTTTACTGCATGATCCGGCCACGAGGGGGCCATTTTACTTACGATGAAGCGGAGCTAAACATTATGAAAGCAGACATATTGCAATGCAAACTGCTCGGCTGTGATGGGGTGGTTTTAGGAATATTAAATAAAGAGGGGCATGTTGATACAAAGCATTGCGCCATGTTGATAAGCCACGCATATCCCATGGGCGTAACGTTTCACCGGGCTTTTGATGGGGTAGCAGATCCTGAAAAATCTTTGGAAGATATCATAGAGTTAGGTTGCGAAAGAATTCTTACGTCGGGTGGTGCAGCAACCGCTGCCGAGGGCGCTGCTACAATCGCAGATTTAATAAACCAGGCAGACAGCCGCATCATTGTAATGCCAGGAGGTAGCATTCGGTCCGACAATATTATTAGCATCGCTGAAAAAACAGGGGCAACCGAATTTCATTCTTCGGCAAAAATATTTTTACCAAACGAACAACTCTCTTATAAATCAGCACCACTGGATACCTCTCTTAATGTAGGAGTAAATGAAGTGGATGTAAAGTCTATGTTGGCAAAGTTATCAGCACTTCATGATGTCTGAAAACGTAACCCCGAAGGTTTTATAAATCAAAGAAAACATCATTGAGGCTGAAAGATATCATACTTAAAGAACATTCTATAGGGCAGCGGGACGCAGTGGTGGCTTGGGTTGGCAGTGCCCAGCGCCGTTTTGATCAACTCTTTAATTTGATGCGTGGCACCAACACGGTGTAACCCAAAGGGCTTCATGGGCAATGCATCATTACGCACTTCAGCATCCGCAGTTGATAGAAAGACACATGGGCATGCTCATCGAAAATTTAACCGCAGCCGGCCAGCACGATGCTGTGCAAAGAAATACTAAGAGGCTGCCAGAGCAGGTAAATATCCCGGATCAATATCATGGAATGTTGATGAACAATTATTTCCAACTGCTGGAGTCGCCAGCGACAGCCATTGCCGTAAAAGCCTTTAGTCTTGGCATTTTGGCTGGCCTGGCTAAAACATACCCGGAGATAATTCCCGAGATAAATTTAATCTCTTCAGCGCTTTTACCGAATGCCTCACCAGGCATAAAAAGCCGTATAAAAAATATTGCGAAACAGTTAGCTAAATACAATCTAGAATTGCCTGACCATCTCAACGAGATTTAACAGCCGTGTTTGTTCAACTCTTGTCTTTGTAAAATTCTTTAAAGATGAGCCTCAGGTTTTGATCTCTCGTGAAATAGTTGGTCAGCCAGTTTACAAAAACAAAGAACCTGTTTTTCACCCCGAGTATCAGCATCAGGTGCAAGCTCATCCAGATAAACCATGCCAGTATGCCACCGAAATGTAGTTTCGGTTTAGGCACATCTACCACCGCAAGATTGCGGCCTACTGTTGCCATCGCTCCCTTATCCTTATACTCAAAATCGAACAGCTGCTTTTTGCCGCTTTTCATTTGTATTCTTTTTAAATTATTCACGAGCATATCTGCCTGCTGTATGGCTGCAGGTGCCACTTGTGGATGTCCATTTGGGTAAGCCGATTCTTCTACACTCGCCACATCACCAATTGCAAACACATTGTCGAAACCCAGCACCTTGCATTGCCTGTCAGTTTTTATTCGATTGCCTCTTGCAATAAGTTCTGGCTGAATTCCGGCAGGCACATTTCCCTTGATGCCCGCAGCCCAAATGACCGTGGACGATTCTATGGTGGAGCCATCCTGCATGGTAGCCGTCCTACCGTCGTAGTCCTTTATCAAAGTATTGGTTAAAACTTTAACGCCGAGCCGCTGCAGGTACTGTTGAGATTGCTCGCTACTTTTTTCACTCATCATTCCCAGGGTTTTCCCTGTGCCTTCCAAAAGAAAAATATTCATCTTTGCAAAGTCGAGTTCAGGATAATCTTTCGGTAAAACAAACCGTCTCATATCTGCGAGCGCCCCGCTCAGTTCCACGCCGGTGGGCCCGCCACCCACCACTACAATATTCATTAATCGCTGTAACAGCAAAGGGTCGGTAGTGGAAAGTGCATCTTCGAAGTTGTGCAAAATTCTATGTCTGAGTTGTAAAGCCTCGGTGGTACTCTTCATGGGAAAGGCGTGCGCTTCCATGCCGCTGTTTCCAAAAAAGTTTGTGTCTGCACCGGTTGCAATCACGAGGTAGTCATACTCAAAATCACCAATGACGGTCAGCACTTTCCGGCCGGCAGTGTCCAACTGCAATACCTCGCCCATACGAATGCTTACATTATTACTGTGATGAAAAACTTTGCGAAGAGGAAACGAAATATTGCTGGCGTCTAAACCGGCTGTAGCCACCTGGTAGAACAATGGCTGAAACTGGTGATAATTAAAACGATCTATTAAAGTGATTTCAAACCCAACCTGGTTGCTCAATTCTCTGGCCAGGCGAAGGCCGCCAAAACCGGCGCCTATAATAACTAATTTCATATGAGTAGTTTTTAAAACGCAAAAATACTACATATTGACGCTGTAAACTTCCCGGTTTTAATAGAGCATTCTCACCTTGATGGTTTCTTTAACGCCTCGCAACAACTCTATGGCATTTTTACTCAGGCTCTTGTCCACATCTAACACTACATACCCAATTTGATCATTTGTTTTGAGGTATTGTGCCAAAATATTGATGTTGTTTTTGCTGAGCAAGGTGTTGATCTGGCTTAAGACACCAGGCACGTTGTTGTGAATATGAAGGATGCGGTGTGCACCTTCCTGCGCCGGCAATGCCAGTGGCGGAATACTGTGAGACCCTGTGCTGATACCCTTTTCCAGGTAATTAAAAAGTTTTACACTCACATCCTGGCCTATGTTACTTTGCGCTTCCTGGGTGCTTCCGCCGATATGTGGGGTGAGCAAAACATTGGGCAAACCTTGCAACACGGATTTAAAAGCATCGCCATTTTTTTCTGGCTCCTGCGGATAAACATCGATGGCTGCGCCTCCCAATTGTCCGGCTGTTATGGCTTTGCTCAGTGCATTCAAATCTACCACTTCTCCCCTTGCATAGTTTAGAAGAATGGCCCCTTGCTTAAAATGTTGCAGGTTGTTTTTGTTGATCAGGTTTTTGGTAGATGTGAGCTCGGGTACATGCAGCGTTACTACATCTGAGTGTTGTAATAACTCTTTTAAACTTTTGCTATCATTTGCATTACCTAGTGGCAACTTAGTTTCGGTGTCATAAAACAACACTTTCATGCCAAGCGCCTCAGCCAATACGCTTACCTGGCTTCCGATATTACCGTACCCGATAATGCCCATGGTTTTACCACGTAACTCATGCGAACCAGTAGCATCTTTCATCCATGCTCCCTGGTGGGCTGCAATATTTTTATCAATGATTTTACGAACCAACAAAATGGACGCTCCAATTACCAGCTCAGCAACACTTCGGGTGTTGCTGTAAGGTGCATTAAACACCGCAACCCCGTGATCGGTAGCGGCCTGAAGGTTTACCTGGTTTACGCCAATACAAAAACAACCGATGGCCTGCAGCTTTAAGGCAGCAGCCAATACATTCTCGGTAACCTGCGTCTTGCTCCTGATGCCGAGTATGTGGACGTTTTTAATTTCTTTTATCAACTCCTCTTCACTCAAGGCACCGGTTCTCTTTTTAACATTCACATACCCCGAATCAATAAATTGTTTCATCGCCAGGTCACTAATATTTTCTAAAAAAAGAATATTAATTTTTTCCTTAGGGTAACTTGTAGTTTTTTTCTCTGGCATGGTTATATCTGTGTATTTTGCACAAATATATTCTATTCAAGGTTCAATAACTTATGATTCCATCCCCAACGCTTGCCCCACCACCTTTAATTCTAAAGGCAAATTTTTATAGTTCACTTGTTTATACTTTCCTTCTTTTTTTAATACTGGCTTTGAGCAGTTGCAACGCCACCGAAAAAAAGGTTGCTGCCAAAGCTGCACCTGCAGCCGGTTTAATATTACCTCCTGCCACTATTATCAGCCCTGCAGAAAAAGCAACTCTTGAAATGGCATGCCGGCATTGGTACGACAGTGTGTTAAAAAACGGGCCTTTTAATGGTGGTATGTTGGTGGCCAAAGGCGGCAATATACTTTTTGAAACCTACAAGGGCACCCGAAATTTAAAAGGCACTGATAGTATAAATGCACAAACTCCATTTCACATTGCATCGGTGACAAAAACGTTTACCGCAATGGGAATATTGAAATTAGTGGAGCAGGAAAAAGTGCAACTTGCGGATGAGTTTAGTAAATATTTTCCTGCATTTAATTATCCGGGGGTGACCATACAGACATTACTAAATCATAGAAGTGGTTTGCCGAATTACCTCTATTTTATGGAAGACCTTGGCTGGAGCGATACCGTAATTATAAAAAACAGTGACATTTTAAATTACCTCATCACACGTAAATCGGAGTTGTTGAATATTGCGACACCTGACACCCGCTTTAATTATTGCAACACCAATTATGCGCTCCTGGCATTACTGATTGAAAAGGTTACCGGTTTATCCTACCCCAGGTTTATGCAGGAAACATTTTTTGGGCCACTGGGTATGAAGGAAACTTTCGTCTACACCCCTGCAGAAAGTCACAGGGCGACACCAAATTTTGATTGGCGTGGGCAGGCTAATGCAAATAACTATTTGGATGAAGTGTATGGCGATAAAAATATTTACAGTACTCCCCGCAATTTGCTCACCTGGCACAGGGCCCTGCAAAGCAATATTCTTTTTAAGCCGGCAACATTGATAGATGCTTACGAACCTTACAGCAACGAACGGCCCGGTATCAAAAATTACGGCTTAGGTTGGCGAATGAATATTTACCCCAACGGAAAAAAAGTAGTGTTTCATAATGGTTGGTGGCATGGCAACAACGCATCCTTTGTGCGGTTGGTAGACCAGGACGTTTGCATCATTGCCGTGGGCAATCGCTTCAACAGCGGAATTTATAAAGCCTATAAAATGGTGAATAGCTTTGGTAATTATTTTGGTACTGTAGATGTAGAGGAATAATACCGGGTAATCCGTTTTCCCATAAGTATGCGTTTTTGCAGGTTTTTGCGGGGTATGTACAATACTTCTGCATAAAAAGTGCGGGTTTTTGCCATTTTTAACTTTACTTTAGTGGCTAATCTTGATTTCGATGCTCAAAAGAGAAAGGCAAGCCTACATTTTGCACCAGGTGAATCTGCACAACAAAGTGTTATCTAATTCCCTCAGCTCCGAAATGGAAGTGTCTGAAGACACCATCAGGCGAGACCTGCATGAACTTTCCGAAAACGGCAAACTAATCAAGGTACATGGCGGAGCACTTTCTCCCTCCTTTAATAAAATTGCGTTTCCCCTCAATAATGTTTACGCACAAACAAACAAAAGGATCATTGCTCAAAAAGCAGCGGCTCTTGTTAAAGATGGCATGTTTGTATTGACCAGCGGAGGAACTACCATCATAGAGCTGGCAAGGGCCTTGCCTCCAACATTGGCCGCTACATTTATTTCTGGTAGCATTCCCGCCATTGTTGAGTACATGAACCACCCAACCATTGAGGTGATTGTGCTGGGAGATAAAGTGTCCAAGGTTTCAAAAATTACTGTAGGAGCAGATGCCTTATCAAGAATTAAAAATATAAAAGCAGATATCTGTTTTTTGGGTATCAATGCCATCGATTTGGAACAAGGTATTACAGACAATGACTGGGACGTGGTTCAACTAAAACAACAAATGGTTACGTCGTCTCAAAAAATTGTTTGCCTTACTATTTCAGAAAAAATAAATACTACGCAGCCAATTCACGTTTGTGCTGTCAATAAGATTGATATTTTAATTACCGAATTGCCAGCCGATGATGTCCTGTTAAAGCCATATGTAGACGCAGGTATCACCGTTTTGTAAACAAAAAACCAATTCCTATACCAACCCTTTTGATTGCTACTTAAAAAAATTTAAACAACACAAAAACAGATGTTATGAGAAAAATTTTGCTATTAATGCTTTTCATGAGCAGCCTGCTTCTACTTACCAGGCCAGCCCATGCGCAGCAAAAGCTGGTAACCGGTACTGTGATAGGGGCGGACGGAAAGCCGCTGAATGATGTGACCGTTACCGTAAAGGGCACAAACACTGCTACAAAAACAGACCAAAATGGTAATTACTCCATAAGGGCAGCCAACAACCAAATATTGGTTTTCACTTTTGTAGATTATCAAAGGATGGAAATGAGTGTAGGCGAAAGAACCAGTATAAGCCCTGAACTAAAACGGGCTCAGCAACAGATGGAAGAAGTTGTTGTAGTAGCAATGGATACTAAGAGAACGAAAGCTTCCCTGGGTTACTCTACTCAAACAGTTTCTGGCGAGGAAGTACAAGAGACGCAGAGAGAGAATTTTGTAAACGCATTGCAGGGAAGGGTTGCAGGCCTTACGGTAAACCAAACTGGTGGTGCTGCCGGAGCCAGCTCTCAAATAGTTTTGCGGGGTTTTAACTCCCTCAGCCTGGACAATACACCCCTATTTGTAATTGATGGAATTGTAGCAGACAATTCTACTTTAAGCGAAGGCGGCGGCGGCGCTTCATTAGGCCTTGCGGGTGACCCTGCAAATGCGAACCGGTCAAATGATTACAACAATCGTATGGCGGATTTAAACCCCAACGACATCGCTAGTATTACCATTTTGAAGGGTCCCGAAGCAACCGCTTTATATGGCAGCCAGGCCAGCAGCGGTGCTATTATTATCACGACCAAAAGAGCAAAAGCAACGGGCAAAATTGGTATTGCCTACGATAACAGTTTTCGGTTACAAAAATTCAACCGGCTTCCTGAAACCTTAGATGTTTACTCGGGCGGCACTAACGGTGTTCCGCAACCGCAGTTCACTGCCTTTGGTCCACGTTATCCTTATGGTCAAAAGCTATACAACAACATCGATAATTTTTTCCAAAATGGTTTTTCGCAAACGCATAACCTGGCACTTGACTATGGTACAAAGAAAGCGGGCTTCCGTTTTTCTGGGTCCGTATTTAACCAGGAGGCGCCCATCCCTGAAAACAAATACAATCGTTATAATTTCACGCTGTCTAATAACACTAAAATTGGAAAATATATCGAAATCAGGCCCTCCATCAGCTATATTAAAACGGAGAATGACAAACCGGTTAGAGGTGCATCAGGATACCTGATTTCTTTACTCGCCTGGCCTGCTATCAACGACATTACAAGGTATGAAGATGACAATGGCTTAAAGTTGCCTTTGTTTAACTCTAACCCTAATTCAGATTTTGACAATCCCCTCTACAGTGTTTATAAGAACAGGAGTAAAGATGTAACCGACAGGTTGCTTGCCAGCATGGGAATAGATATAAAGCCCACAGATTGGTTGAGCCTGTCCGGACGTTTTGGCTACGACACCTACAGCCAGGACGGTTACAACAAATATGATTCTATGTCCTTCGCACTTACCCGGGCACAAAAAGGGCAGCTAACCAACTACTACCGGGATTATTATGGATACAACCATACCATCACTGCAACAGCCAGCAAGAAATTTGGCAAATTTGCACCAAGGGTGATGGTAGGGAATATGTGGCAGGATTACGAAACGCAACAATGGTCGGTTACCGGAACCAATCTTAAAAACGCCAACAGCATAGACAGCAGCAATACCGACCCTGCAACGAGGGTTAGGTTGAACAACAACCAATTAAAAAATCTTCCGAACTATAGTATCCGCAGAAGTAATGCCTACTTTGGCGAGGCCTCCCTTGGTTACAATGATGCGATCTTCCTTACTTATTCCCACAGGTTTGAGGAATCGTCGATCTTCCCACAAAAAAATAGAAAGTATGATTATCCTGCCGCCAGTGCAAGTTTCATAGTCACCAAAATAATACCTGGCCTTGAGTCTGATGTATTGAATTTTTGGAAACTCAGGGGCTCTATAGCCAGCACGGCACGCTCAAGTGCACCTTATGCGAACCAACCTGTATTTAACATCAACACGGGTAGTGGAGGTGGTTTTTATTACGGCTTTACCAACAGCAATCCCGACCTGGCCCCTGAGGTACAAGAAACGTTTGAAGTAGGAACAGAACTGAGGTTATTAAAAAATCGTCTGAACATTGACGCTACCTATTACAACACCAAAAACGACAACCTTATTGTAGAAAATTTTAGAGCGAGCTACGGTACCGGTTTTGTTTTAAACACCCTCAACGTTGGTTCTAATCAAAACCAGGGAGTTGAGATTGCCATTAATTACGATGTGGTAAAAGGGGATAAATTCAGTTGGAATACTCGTTTCAACTTTAATAAAATGTGGAACGAAGTAACAAGCTTACCAGCCAATGTGCCCGAATTTTATTTGTCGGATACCTGGTTGTATGGTAATGCAAGAGGTGGTTTAGTTGTTCGAGGATCTACTACGAGCATCACCGCTCATGGTTATGCACGCAGCACCAAGGGTGAAATTCTCATAAGTCCTACAACGGGCTTGCCCATCATTGATGCCACTTTTAAAGTTCGGGGAGACAGAAATCCTGACTTCACGCTGGGCTGGGTGAACAATTTAAGTATGGGCAAATTTCGCCTGAGCTTTTTATGGGATCTAAAAGTTGGGGGAGATATTTTCAATGGTACCGACGATTACCTGACAGGCATTGGCAGAAGCTGGCGCACCTACGATCGCTATGAACCAAGAGTTGTTACCGGAATTTTGCAAGATGGTTTAGAAAACACTGCAACTCCTACCAAGAATACGATTTCTGTTACACCGGCATACAACCAGAACTATTACACTACCATGCCAGAAGAGGAGTTTATTGAAAAAGATGTGAATTGGTTGAGGCTAAGAGATATATCCTTGACATATGCCTTTGACCCAAAATTTACTGACCGCCTGAAAGTAGTAAAATCGTTGAGTGCATTTGTAACCGTTAACGACGCAGTGCTTATTACCAACTATCGTGGTGCCGATCCACAATCTAATGGTGTTACGGCCGGTGCACGTGGTGTAGGTGGCTTCGGTTTCGACTATGGTAACATGGGTGCCCCATTAAGTATTAACCTTGGTTTAAGAGCAAACTTTAAATAGATAAACAGATTATCATGAAAAATAAATTAATAAAATTATCACTTCTATTGGCTGTAGTTGGCTCAGGCTTTTCCTGCAGTAAACAAATAGATGATGCATATCAAAATCCCAACGCAAGCACCCGGGTGCCTGTTGAAAAAATGTTGCCGCAGATAGTTTCTGCCATGGTGGGTAATTATGCGGGGCATGGTACTATGAACGATACAAGATTTGTAGGGGCCTACATTCAACAATTTGCCTACCACACAACGGTAAGCAACTTCGACCGGATGGGCTACACAAATAATACAGCGGATGTAGCGCAGAGTACATTCAGAATGCATTATTATGACATCGGTCAGAACAATATGAAAATGATAGAATGGGCTACCGAAGAAAAAAAATGGGATTATGTAGGTGTGGGGCAGGCCATCTTTGCCTGGAGCTGGCTTACCGTGGCTGATTATTATGCAGAGTTGATAGTAAAAGAAGCTTTCAACACCAGCCAGATCACATTTAAATATGATACCCAGGAGGATGCTTATAACCTTGCCCGGGATTATGCTTTTA
>JAYTBG010000106.1:0-5139 GCA_043737055.1 Chitinophagaceae bacterium
AAGGCAGAGATGCGATCACTGGCTATCATTACCAATAAATTGGAGTCGATAGAATAGACGTCTCTCACCTTGCCACTGTAAAAATTTGTTTGCGATACAAATTGAAATATTGTCATGGAGCAAATGTAGGGAGTGGCTCTCACATTCGTTTTGCTGCTCATGTATTCTTTTAAACAGACCCTTTGAAAATAAAATTTTTATAGCTGATAACTATTCTTATTTTGCCGGATATTATCTTAACCAAAATATTGCTATATGAGAAAAATCACAAGCTATTTGGTTGCGTTTTTGATTGCAAACATTTTTACGACTAGTGTTTTTGCCCAAAATGTGACCATCAGCGGTAATGTAAAAAACAGTGCTACACAAGAAAATTCCTCTGCTGTTTCCGTTACCATCAAAGGCTCTGATGTGGGAACCTTTACAGATGATAAAGGAAATTTTTCTATTACTACAAAAAGTTTACCTACTACCCTGGTGTTTACTTCGGTAGGTTTTGAACCGCAGGAAGTAGCGGTAAGCAGTGCTTCAGCTAAATTGAACATAGCATTTGTACCCAGCGATGCGTTAGGTCAGGAGGTGATTGTTTCGGCATCGAGAGTTCCGGAAAAAATCCTGGAGTCGCCGGTATCTATAGAAAGGGTGAGCGCTGCGGCTCTGCGCAATGCACCAGCAGCAAATTTTTACGATGTAGTGGCCACCCTTAAAGGTGTGGATGTAACTACCTCTTCTTTGACTTTTAAAAGCCCTACCACCCGCGGTTTTGGCGGTAGTGGAAACGTTCGTTTTAACCAGTTGGTAGATGGAATGGATAACCAGGCTCCGGGCCTCAACTTCTCCGTAGGTGCAATCATTGGTTTAAATGAGTTGGATATAGATAATATCGAATTACTTTCTGGTGCATCTTCTGCATTGTACGGCCCGGGCGGTATGAATGGTACGATGTTGATGACCAGTAAAAATCCTTTTAAATACCAGGGCCTGTCTTTTGTGGTGAAAACAGGTGTAATGCATACCGACGGAAGAGAGCGTCCTACATCGCCTTATTACAATTGGGCGCTAAGATGGGGCAAAAAAGTTTCTGAAAAAGTTGCTTTTAAAATTACAACCGAGTTGGTGCAGGCTAAAGACTGGATTGGTCTTGATTATAGAAACTTTGACAGGTCAAACGGCGTTTTGGTACCAGGCAACAGGCAGACGGCTCCTAATTATGATGGTGTGAATGTTTTTGGGGATGAAACTACAGGTGATATCAGACCAGTGCTACAAGGTGTTGCCGCTGCGGCGCCCTTCCTTGCTCCATACATTTCTACTTTATTGGCCAACCCCATCAGGGTTTCTCGTACAGGATACACAGAGCAAGAGATTATCAATCCTAATACGGTGAATTTTAAACTTGGTGGATCTTTCCATTA
This sequence comes from Chitinophagaceae bacterium, assembly GCA_043737055.1. Lineage (GTDB taxonomy): Bacteria > Bacteroidota > Bacteroidia > Chitinophagales > Chitinophagaceae > Ferruginibacter. Next base: position 1,416 of record JAYTBG010000106.1, read on the forward strand.
CAAAATAAATAACAATACAGAGGCTGTTGTTGCTGGTTATTGGGGAACTGGTAACACTATCTATACAGGTGCTTCCAGATATTCTATTAAAGATTTTAAAATGGGCCAGTACAAACTGGAGTTGATAAACAAAAACTGGATGTTGCGTGCATACACAACACAGGAAAACGCAGGTGAATCATTTAACCTTGCTGCCACCACACAAAACTTTAATGAAAGCTGGAAACCAAGCCCAGGTTCTACAGGTTGGTTTGCACAGTATGGCCAGGCATTTTTAAATGGTAAACTTGGTGGCTTGTCAGACATGGATGCTCACAACGGCGCCAGGGCAGTTGCCGACATTGGCAGGCCAGCAATTGGTAGTGCCGCATTTTTAGCTGGCTACGAAAAATTCCGTAAGATACCAGCACCAAAAGGTGGTGGTCTTTTAGACAGATCGGATCTTTATAGTGTAGAAGGGAGTTACAACCTGAGTGAATACACCAAGTCGTTTGCAGATGTATTGATAGGCGCAAACTTTAGAAAATATTCCTTGAACTCTCAAGGAACTTTGTTTGCAGATTCTATGGGGCCGATTGGAATCAAAGAATTCGGCGCATTTGTACAAGCCTCAAGAGCCATCACTGATAAATTAAAATTAAGTGCTTCCGGAAGGTTCGATAAAAATGAAAACTTTGAAGGCCGTGTTACTCCAAGAATAACCGCAGTTTACAAAGTGGCAGACAACAATAACATCCGTTTGTCTTACCAAACTGCTTATCGTTTTCCCTCTACTCAGCAACAGTGGATCAACCTCGATCTTGTTTCTTACAAACTCATAGGTGGCAACAGCGACTTTATCAACCATTATAAATTTAATACCAACCCTGCATATCTAAGAGATGAGCTGAAAGCTGGTCAACAAGTGAAATACGAATTTCCTGCTCAGAAGCCTGAGGCACTGTCTTCGCTTGAGTTAGGGTACAAAGGTTTGTTGATGGATTCTAAATTGCTCATTGATATGTACGGTTACTATGGTAACTACACCAACTTTACAGGACGTGTTATAGTTGCACAATCAAGAACTGGTAATCCTATATCGTCAGCCGATGCTGACACAGGCCAGATCTACTCTGTTCCAATCAACTCGCCAGAAAAAATTAAAACGTATGGTTTTGGTTTAGGGATGGATTACAGGTTGCCGGCCAATTTCAATATCAGCTTAAACCTTGCTTCTGATAATTTAACAGATATTCCTGACGGCTTGATTGCCTCTTTCAACTCACCAAAATATAAGTTGAATGCTTCTTTTGGTAATAACGGATTTGGCAAAGACAAACGCATGGGCTTCAATGTTGCATACAGGTGGCAAGATGAGTTCTTTTTTCAGGGCGACCTTGCTAACGGAACCTTACCCTCTGTGCAAACTGTAGATGCACAAATAAGTATCAAGTTGCCACGTACCAAATCAATCGTAAAGCTGGGTGCAAACAACTTGCTTAACCAATATTATTACAATGCCGTTGGTAACGCTTTTGTAGGCGGTTTATATTATGTAAGTTTCGGTTACAATATTTATTAATTCCAGCCTCTATTTTAAAAATTAAATTTTACAAGATGAACTCATTTATAAAAAAATATAAAAGCGGCGCACTTCTCCTGGCCTCAGCTATTATGGGTGTTACTGCCTGTAACAAAGGGATAGAGGAAATTCTCCCCGTTCCGGTGCCGCCGGTAATTTCCAGCGCACGTGCCATTGGAGATACGCTCAGGCTAAGTGCTAATGACAGTCTGTTCTACAAAATGATTGTTAGGGGTGGACAATTAAATTTATTGAATGACAAAAGGAAAACTTTCACCTTATTCTCTCCCACTAATGCAGCGGTACGGCAGTTTATAAGCGGTGCCAGCGGTGGGCTTGTACCGCCAAGCGGCGCACCTGAAGCTGTGTACGTTGGCTTTATCAACTCATCGTTGCCGGTAGCATCTGCTGCCTCCATTGTGCTCTATCAAACTTTGCCACAAGCAGTTATCGCTGCGGCCATCCCTACGACTTTCCCCAATTTTCCTTACCCGACACTTTTAAATCCTAATCCTGCTGCAAGCGCATTTTTACGATTTGATGGTTATATTAGTAGGAGGACTAATGGCGCATGGTTGAACAATATTCCTATTATTGTACCCGATCGTTTGGCGGGTAACGGCGTTATTCATAGCACTGCAGCGGTTTCAGTACCACCAAGCACGCTTATACTAGACAGGATCAATGCAGACTTAGGTCTTACTTACCTGAAAGCCGCCATTCAGCGGGCCGATAGCGGTGCAACTCCTGGTTCATCGTTGCAATTTCTTTTAGGCACGCAGTCTATAGCCCCTGGCCTAAACCTCACCCTGTTTGCACCAACAGATGCTGCCTTTATAGCCGCATTAACAGTAAGAGCTACTCCCATTGTGTATGGTCAGATATACCAACAAGCTTACGCAGCCGCTATTGCAGGTGGTGCCACGCCGGCACAGGCCGATGTAATTGCTACAAATGCTGCTATAGCCAACACACCTGCACAAGCAGCTTTGTTGGTAGGGTCGCCCACAGTTTTTCAAAACCCTGTGTTGTTTCCTTTTCTTACTGCTACCGCAGTTAAAGGAATACTTGTATACCACTTGTTATTTGGGCAGAGGGTATTTACACCAAACCTGCCTTCTACCGCAACTACTATACGCACATTCTTAAACACTGTGGTACCAACCCATCCGGGCCTAATCGTTTCAGCCAGCTTTACCGGGCCGGTTGTTACCGCCGCTATGGTAAAAGGCATTGCTAATCCGACAGCATCAAACCTGTTGATCAATCCTTTTCCCGGAGGGTCCAGCGATCAACATTTTGTGAACGGCGTATTGCATAAAATTGACCAGGTATTGTTTCCCCAATAATTAACGTTCTAAACATAATAAAACAGGCTTCCAAAATGGAAGCCTGTTTTATTATGTACCATCTTTTTTTAAACGTTGAACCTAAAGTGCATTACATCTCCATCCTTTACCAGGTATTCTTTGCCTTCAATTCTTAACCTGCCATTATCTCTGCAGGCTGCTTCCGATCCGTAGCTCACAAAATCTTCATAAGCTATCACTTCAGCCTTGATAAATCCTTTTTCAAAATCTGTATGAATAACACTTGCGGCCTGGGGGGCTTTCCATCCATGATGGATCGTCCACGCCCGCACCTCCTGCACCCCTGCAGTGAAGTAAGTGGTAAGGTTGAGCAATTTATAAGTACTGTGAATCAGTCTGTCCAAAGCAGGCTCTGTCATTTTATATTCTTCCATAAACATGGCCTTGTCCTCCGGGCTGTCTAGTTCTGCTATCTGCGCTTCAATAGCGTTCGTCATAATGATCACCTCGTTGCCTTCATGCTTCACCGCTTCTATCAATGCGTCAGAAAATTTATTGCCCGTGTGCATGCTCGCTTCGTCTACATTGGCTACATATAAAACAGGTTTGTCAGTTAGCAAAAAAAGATCTGCTACCGCCGCTTTTTCTTCTTTACTCAACCCAAGGCTGATGATATTTTTTCCCTTTTCAAGATGTTCTTTGCAGCGCACCAATATTTCGTATTCTGCTTTTAGTTTCGCATCGCCAGTCTTGGATAATTTTTCGCTGCGGCTAGCTTTTTTGTCAATGCTCTCCAGGTCTTTCAATTGCAGCTCGGTCTCAATGATCTCTTTATCGCCCACCGGGTTTATCG
>JAYTBG010000107.1:0-5131 GCA_043737055.1 Chitinophagaceae bacterium
AAGGAATGATTAGTTGCTGACAACTGCAATATGGCCGCTGTAAAACAACCGTCCTTTGTAATTACCGCTTACACAAATAAAATACGGCCATCAAACATCAATTTGTATTTTAAAAAAAAATGTTCAAATGAAGAAATTGCTTTTGTTTTTTGTGTGGTCGTTCTTGTGGATCGCCCCGTCTGTAGCGCAAACAGATACAGTAGCCAGGCTTATTAAAAAAACCTACATGATACCCATGCGGGATGGCAACAAACTCTTTACTGTACTGTATTTGCCCGCCAACTACAGCAAGCCGGTTCCGTTTTTAATAGAACGTACACCTTATGGTACAGACAACCCGTTGCCTGTTGATTCCTCTATTAGCGTAAACAATATTGGCTACTACTATCGGAGTATGCTAAAGGAAGGTTACATCATGGTGTTCCAGGACATAAGAGGCAAATTTAAAAGCGAGGGCAGTTTTGAAATGTGCCGGCCCTTGTATCATTTACGAGACAAAACAAAAACAGATGAAAGCACCGACGCTTATGATACCATTGACTGGCTTGTAAAAAATATTAAAAACAACAATGGCAAAGCCGGCATACTCGGCATTTCGTACCCGGGCTACATGGCGTTGCAAGCAGTGGTAGATGCGCACCCGGCGCTTAAAGCAAGTTCGCCCCAGGCCTCGCCGGCAGATATGTGGGTGGGCGATGACTTTCATCACAACGGCGCCTTTCGCCTGGGGTATGCTTTTGAATACAGCTACCTGGTTGAAAATGCAAAGGAAGGCAACAGCAATTTTCCTTTTACCCATTTTGATACGTATGATTGGTAGCTGAAGTTGGGGCCCTTGAAAAATGTAAATGAAAAGCATTTTAAAAACAGGCTGCCTTCCTGGAACAACTTTGCGGCTCATCCTCATTATGATGCGTACTGGCAAAACCAATCCAGTCTCAACAACATTTTTGAAACCACCATACCCACGCTACACGTTGGCGGTTACTACGACCAGGAAGACCTCAATGGTCCGCAGGCAATGTATACCCACCTGGAAAAGAAAGACAAAAACAATTTAAACTACCTCGTGCTCGGCCCCTGGCACCATGGGCAATGGGCCAGGGATGTGGCCGACAGCCTGGGAAAAATAGCGTTTGAATCTAACAGCGCAGGTTGGTTTCATGCATTACAAAAACGCTGGTTCGACTATTGGCTCAAAGGGATTGGAGATGGTAAATTTGAAGAGGCATATACTTTTCAAACAGGCAGCAACGCCTGGAAGCAGTACAACAGTTGGCCCCCAAAGAATGCTGCCATCCGACAATTGTATCCCCATGCTGACGGTCGACTTCAGTTTATGAAACCCACGCAAAGCACAGGTGCTGTGGCTTATGTTAGCGATCCTGCCAAACCGGTTCCTTACCGCAATCGCCCTATTGAAGCCACTTTTTCTGAGGGCAGTGGCTGGTACAAATGGCATGTAGATGACCAGCGCTTTGCGGATGCCCGCCCTGATGTGCTCAGCTTTACAGCAGACAGTCTTACGGCAGACCTTACGGTTGCCGGCAAAATAAAAGCCCACATTTTTGCAAGTACCAGCGCTGGCGATGCGGACTTTGTGGTGAAGCTCATCGATGTGTATCCGGATATGGATAACAAGAGTACCACCATGAGCGGCTACCAGTTACCGGTAGCCATGGAAGTGTTCCGGGCACGGTACCGCAAAAGTTTTGAAAAGCCGGAGCCAATGGTAGCCAATCAACCTACAGAAATTGTGATAGACCTGCACGATATCAATCATACCTTTTTGAAAGGGCATAAACTGATGTTGCAGATTCAAAGCAGCTGGTTCCCCATCATAGACCGCAACCCGCAAAATTATGTTCCCAATATTTTTGAAGCCAGGGAAAGCGATTTTATAAAAGCAACGCATACTATCTATTGCAATAGCAAAAACGCTAGTTATATAGAGTTACCGGTGCTGAAGGATTAGTGCTGGAAGCTGTTGTAAGAACCCTTTTTTTTAAGCACTACCCGGCACAGCAAGGTAGTGCTGCCGTTGGGCACTACAGTCGCTGTGCAAAGGGTTGAACCTAACATAGAATTGCATTTACCAAAGACTGATTATCTTTACCCCGTTGAAAAACTGGATAGCCTACATATTAGCCTTTTACATTTTGATCAGTGCGGTTCTGCCGTGTTCTCTTATAGATAATTGTGAAGATGCAGAGACTCCAGCGCAAACAACATCTACCAATAATGAAGCGGATTGCAGCAACTGCTCGCCGTTTTCTATTTGTGCATCCTGCCCCGGCTTTACTGTGATTGCACTTTACACCGCAGTGCTACCCGCTGCAATTGCCAGCGCACCGGCTTACAGCGTTTATCATTTCTCCCCAAAGTCTGAGTACCATGCAACGCTTTTTCAGCCGCCACGGGCAGCATAGCAATTTTTAGCCAGACAGATTTAGCAACCCCACATTAATGTAAATAAAAGATGAAGAAAATACTATTGCTATGCATGGTTGTGCTATGCGCCCATGCCACTAATGCTCAACACAACCTATTGCTTTCAATTAAAAAAATTGAAGACAAATCAGCCCTCGCCGGTGCAACCGCAATCCTTGTTTCGTTGGGCAAAACAACCGTTGCAGATAGCCTTGGCAGGGCAACCTTCCCAAACATTCCAGCAGGATCTTACCAAATAAAAATCTCTTTCCTGGGCATGCAACAACAGGAAGTGACCGTTGTCGTTCCGCAGGCGGATAGTGCGGTTGTAGAAATATTGTTGGCACAAAGTGAAGCCGAAGAAGAAGAGGAAGAAGAAGTGATTGTAACGGCTACCCGTATCAGCAGAACCATTGCTAACATTCCTACAAGGGTAGAAGTTATTTCGGGAGAAGAACTCACTGAAAAAGCCAACATGAAACCCGGTGACATCAGGATGTTGCTCGGGGAAACAACCGGTATTCAAACACAGCAAACATCGGCTACCTCTTTTAATGCAGGCATCAGGATACAGGGTTTGGAAGGCCGGTACACACAAATACTAAGAGATGGTTACCCGCTGTATGCAGGCTTTGCCGGTGGCTTATCCATTTTACAAATAGCACCACTAGACCTGCGACAGGTAGAAGTAATTAAAGGTTCTGCCTCTACACTCTACGGCGGCGGAGCCATAGCAGGCCTGGTAAACCTCGTATCTAAAACTCCCGGCAAAGACAGGGAACTAAGTTTTCTTGCCAACGGAACTTCGGCCGGTGGTCTTGATATCAGTGGCTTTTACAGCGAGCGATACGGCAAAGCAGGCCTCACGGTATTTGCATCCAGGAACAGCAATGCAGCTTTCGATCCTGCCGATATTGGTCTCACCGCCATTCCAAAATTTGAACGTTATACCATCAACCCACGTTTGTTTCTTTATGGTAAGAATACAACCGCAGATGTGGGCATTACCTATGTAACAGAAGACCGCACCGGTGGCAGCACGAGCTATATAAAAAACGGTGGCAGCGGATTTTTTGAAAAAAACAATACAGATCGCATTACCACACAATTGGGTATTGCCCATAAGCTTAATGACAAGGCAACCCTCCAGTTTAAAAACAGCTACAGCAGGTTCGATAGAGCCATCACAATTCCTACCTACCAGTTTGATGCGCTGCAGCAATCGTCCTTTTCAGAATTGACCTGGAACCGAAAAGGAACAAAATCAGATTGGGTGATTGGTACCAATGTATTAACGGAAGATTTGACAGAGCAGGTACAGACCGCAGACCCGAAAAGAGACTATCATTATAATACCTTCGGCATATTTGTTCAAAATGCCTGGACCATTTCAGAAAAGTTCGTATTGGAAAGTGGCCTGCGAGGGGACTATGTAAATGAATTTGGTTTTGAATTGCTCCCGAGAGTTTCTGCCATGATACGGGTAACACCAAAACTCACTACACGCATTGGTGGCGGCTTTGGGTATAAAACACCTACGATATTTACCGAAGAGGCAGAAAGAATTCAGTTTCAAAACCTGTTGCCTATTAACATTGACAACTCCAAAAATGAACGTTCACTTGGTGCCAACTGGGACATTAATTATCGCACCAGTATTGGCGAAGTAGGCGTGAGTTTCAACCACCTGTTTTTTTACACCAGATTAAACAATCCATTGGTGATAGTAGGTGCACCGGGTGGTAAAATACAGTTTCAAAACTCCACCGGCCATCTGGATACAAAGGGCGTAGAAACAAATCTGCGACTTAGCTATGGAGATTTTAAGTTGTTCGTAGGCTACACCTACACCGATGCCAACACGCATTTTACCAACAACAAAGAATGGCTCCCGCTTACTGCTCGTCACCGGTTGAACAATGTGTTGATGTATGAGGTAGAAGATAAATGGAAGCTGGGATTGGAAGCGTATTACTTTAGTCCGCAACAATTGAATGACGGAACCCAGGGAAAATCCTATTGGATAAATGGGTTTATGGCAGAGAAGCTTTGGGAAAAATTATCTCTTTACATCAACTTCGAAAACTTTACAGACACCCGGCAAACAAAGTTTGGCAGCATCTATACCGGCACACTGGACAACCCGGTATTTAAAGACATTTATGCACCGGTAGAAGGTTTCGTGGTGAACGGAGGAATTAAAATCAGGCTATAATATGAATGAAGCAATTGAAAGTGTTTTACAAGCCAAAGGCATTGCACCCACGGCCATGCGAATATTGGTATTGGAATACCTGCAACAAAAAATAGCGGCAGTAAGCCTTGCCGATCTAGAAAAAAACTTTGCCCATTCGGAGAGAACAACCCTGTACCGCACACTCAAAACCTTTGAAGAAAAAGGTCTGGTGCATAGCATACAAGACGGAACTGATGCCAGCAAGTATGCCTTGTGTGCAGAGGCCTGCAAGGCGGGTGATCACTACGACTTGCATGTACATTTTTATTGCTACAAGTGCAGCCAAACTGTGTGCCTGCCCACGCATAAGGTGCCTGAGTTGTCTCTTCCCGGTAGCTACCAACTGCAGGCATTAAGCCTCGTGGCCAGGGGCATTTGTAACAAGTGTGGCTGAAACAATGCAACTCAATTGCATGAGCGGCAGCCCTACTTTTGACAAAAGAAATTTTGTTATGAGCAACTTAC
>JAYTBG010000108.1:0-2022 GCA_043737055.1 Chitinophagaceae bacterium
GTTTCGCCCGTGAGCTGCTCGATGGTAGTTTTTAAGGCTTTCAACTCGGAGGTGAAGGGCAATGCAGTTTTGGTAATTTTAGAATAACGGTATTCAAAAGCTTCCTCTCCATACCAGGCTACTTTCCTTTTAGTAAGTATACGTTTACCAAACATAATTGCCTCATCGTTTTTCCACTCAATATCTCTAAGCAGGAGTTCCAAGTATTTATCAGCAGAAACGGTCGGCAGTATAGCGCCATAGTAAAACACAGTTCCATCCTCCGGCAGCAAATTCTGGCTGCAATCTGTTTCGTTATCAAATAGATTCATAACATAAAGTCAATTTTGTTTAATTCTTTACAGCTCTGATAAACCTGCTTTTGAAGCCTTAATACCGGGCTCTTGGGCAGCCACTGCAATTTACAAACCCACCCGCAAAGTGGACTATATGCTGGCACATATCTTGCCTAAAATTAATGGCTCGTTAAAATTTTTTGATAACTAAAACACTAAATAATGGAAAGTAAAGAAACACCCGGCGAAAAGAAAGATGCAGTTGTAAAAAATGATCCCAAAACTTTGAACACGGCAGACCCACAGGATGAAATGGAAGGCCCATTATCTTCTTTGGTAAAAGGTGCTAAAGAAAACATTGAAGAAAATACCGAGTCTAAAGAAGAAGCCGACGCAAAAAAAGAGGAAAATATGTAATTGCGCACAATTTTAATTTAGCGAGCCCCGCCTCGTTGTACAACGAACGGGGCTTATTTCTTAGCATTGAGCCTGCCCTATAGTACGGGAGAAAAAAGCCTGCAAATTCGTTCAGGCAGCAGTGTATACCATTTCCTGCTTCCCCAATCATCGTTATTAATTTGCCGTGATTGTGCTACATCGTTAAAAAATATTTCCCTCATTTGCCCGGCCATTTCTACATCGTACACAATAGCATTTACTTCAAAGTTGAGATCAAAACTTCTGTAGTCCATATTAGCCGTGCCCACAATGAATAGTTTGCTATCGGTAACAAGAGTTTTTGCATGCACAAAACCTTTTTCGTACAGGAATATTTCCACACCTGCATCCAGCAGCTCGCCATAGTTACTCCGGGAAGCCGCATTTACAATTCTGGAATCGCATACGCCCGGTACCAAAATTTTCACTTTTAACCCGCTGAGAGCAGCAATTCTTAAAGCATCTATTATGCTATCCCCGGGGATAAAGTAAGGAGTCGTAATTAAGATCTCTTCTTTGGCAAGATAGATGGCCTGCAGAATACTATACAACACAGACGGTTGAGAAGAGTCCGGCCCGCTGGCTGTAACCTGCACGAAATTGTTGATCTTCTCAGGTTGTATTTTTGGAAAAAAACGATCCATTGACTCAAAAACCTGCTTGCAGCAGAAGTTCCAATCGCTCATAAACAGGTACTGCAGGTAATACACTGCGGGCCCGTCTATCCGAAGGTGAGTGTCTCTCCAAAAAAGCTTTTTGGGATTATCCCCGTTAACGTATTTGTCACTCACATTAATGCCACCCACGTACCCCGTGCATCCATCTATTACTACTATCTTTCGGTGATTGCGATAGTTAATACGGTTTGCCAATAAATAAAAATGCACCTTATGAAAAGGGAAGATTTGAATGCCTGCGTCTTGCATCTTCTTCTCTATTTTTTCCTTTATACCAGGACTACCAAAATCGTCATAAATAAATTTGATAGCCACTCCTTCCTTTGCTTTTTCAATCAGGGCATCAATTATCATGGAACCCACATTGTCATACTCATAAATATAATACTCCAGGTGAATGTGATCTTTAGCTTGTTGTATAGCAGCGAGAAGGTTGGAAAATTTTTCTTCTCCATTAATCAATAACTCCACTTTGTTTCCGCTGGTAAGCGGGCTACCCAGGTCTTTTAAAAGCATCGTTGCCAACTCCGCATTTTGTTGCACTGCAGGGTCTGAAGCCTCAAGCGATGTCTCAATATAGGGCTGGCTGGTCTTTGCAATTAAATCCAGTATCTGTTTGTCTACTACAGATT
>JAYTBG010000109.1:0-2018 GCA_043737055.1 Chitinophagaceae bacterium
ATCTGGGTGGTGTTTGGGTGGAACATGTTTGCCACGATCATCAAACGCAGGGAGAAACATTTATATGTAGCCATCTGGTTTTACATTGCCACCCTGGTAACGGTGGCAGTGTTGCACATTGTGCGCTCCATAGAATTGCCTTACAGTTGGCTGCACAGTTATTCCTGGTATGCAGGTGTGCAGGATGCATTGGTTCAATGGTGGTATGGCCACAATGCGGTTGCCTTCTTTTTAACCACACCATACCTCGGGTTGATGTATTATTTTATGCCCAAGGCTGCTAACCGCCCTGTGTATTCCTACCGTTTATCTATCATTCACTTTTGGTCGCTCATCTTCTTATACATCTGGGCAGGCCCGCATCATTTGTTGTACACTGCTTTGCCAAACTGGGCCCAGTCGCTGGGTATTGTATTTTCTATCATGCTACTTTTTCCCAGTTGGGGCGGTATGATCAATGGTTTGCTTACGTTGAGAGGTGCATGGGACCGGGTAAGAGACGATGTTGTTTTAAAATTTATGGTGGTAGCAGTAACCGCTTATGGCATGGCTACTTTTGAAGGCCCGATGCTTTCTCTTAAGAATGTGAGCGCTATTGCGCATTACACCGACTGGATTGTTGCACACGTGCATGTGGGTGCCCTCGGCTGGAATGGCATGCTAACATTCGGTATTATTTATTGGTTGATACCACGCATATTTAACACGCCACTTTACTCAAAAAAACTCGCAGCCAATCATTTTTGGCTTGGCACACTGGGTATCATATTTTATGCGGTACCTCTTTACTGGGCTGGTTTTACACAAAGCAGTATGTGGAAAGAGTTTACAGAAAGTGGCCAGTTAAAATATGCTTTCCTCGAAACGGTTACTTACATGAAACCTTTTTACGCTATGCGTTCTTTTGGCGGCGCCTTGTACCTGGTAGGCGCCTGCCTGATGGTATACAATATTTATAAAACAGCTAAGGCAGGCAAGCTCGTAGCTGACGAAGCTGCTGAAGCTGCTCCCATAATAAAAGAAGAAGCGAGACACAAGGGCGAACACTGGCATCGCTGGATAGAACGCAAGCCGATGCAAATGATGGTGCTGGCATTGATTGTAATCCTGATTGGTGGCGTTATCGAGATCATTCCTACGTTTCTTGTAAAATCGAATGTGCCCACCATCAGCAGTGTAAAACCTTATACACCGTTGGAGTTACAGGGAAGAGACTTGTATGTGAGAGAAGGTTGCTACACCTGTCACTCACAAATGATCCGGCCCTTCCGCAGCGAAACTGAGCGCTACGGAGAATATTCTAAAGCCGGAGAATTTGTGTACGATCATCCGTTTCAATGGGGAAGTAAAAGAACAGGGCCAGACCTTGCCCGGTCCGGCACAGGTAATCTGAAAAAATCTGATGGCTGGCATTTTCGCCATTTCAGAGAGCCTGCTTCTATGAGCGAAGGTTCTATCATGCCGCCTTATTCATTTATGCTTACTCAGGAACTGGACACCAGCAACACTGCTGCAAAAATTAATGCCATGCGTACCCTTGGGGTTCCGTATGCAGAGGGTTTTGAATTGATATCCAATCAGGATTTGCTGAAGCAAGCAACAGGCATTGCCAACAATTTGAAAGCCGATAGCATCCGTATTTCGCCTACTAAAGAGGTCATTGCTTTAATAGCTTACATACAACGGATGGGTACGGACATTTCTAAACAAAAAAATAATTAAGCTCATGTTAAAGTTCATACAACAGTACGCTGAAAAGATTGAGAACATAGAAGTGTATCCCATTTTTTCCCTGCTGGTTTTCTTTATATTTTTTATGGTACTGCTTTACCTGGTAATACGCATGGATAAAAAATCAGTGCAGCAATTATCCAACTTACCCTTTAGCACAACCGAAGAACCCTCCCAACAAACTACCTAAACAAACATTTTATGCGACTCCTTCGAAAGTTGTTTTTTCTATTTGTAATGCTTGCTTTGCCTACTTTACTATGGGCACAGGCGGCAGCTACCGCAGT
>JAYTBG010000110.1:0-2016 GCA_043737055.1 Chitinophagaceae bacterium
GAGAAAACGGGTCAGTTGTATGGCATGCAAAAAATTCGTGGATTCTGTCATCTTTATATAGGGCAAGAGGCCATTGCGGCCGGTTGTATGACGGCCACCAACCCGGACGATAAATTTATTACTGCCTACCGGGATCATGCCCTGGGTATTGCCAAGGGGCTTACACCCAATGCTTGTATGGCCGAATTATATGGAAAAGCCACAGGATGTAGCAAGGGCAAGGGTGGGAGCATGCACTTTTTTGGATTGAAAGAAAACTTCTTTGGCGGCCATGGTATTGTGGGTGCGCAGATAGGCACAGGGGCAGGTCTGGCCTTTGCCGAAAGATATAATGGCACGCAGAATGTAGTGCTTTGTTTTTTTGGAGATGGGGCTGCCCGGCAGGGCATGCTGCACGAAACTTTTAACATGGCAATGCTCTGGGATTTACCAGTGGTATTCATTTGCGAAAATAATCATTATGCTATGGGAACGTCGGTTTCCCGAACCAGCAAAACATTGGATATTTATAAACTAGCCGATGCCTACGAAATGCCGAGTGATAGTGTGGATGGCATGAGCCCTGAAGATGTGCACAATGCTGTTCTCAGGGCGGTAAATCGTGCAAGAGAAAAGGGTGGTCCAACGTTACTGGAAATTAAAACCTACCGCTACAAAGGTCACAGCATGAGTGATCCTCAGAAATATCGCAAGAAGGAGGAATTAGAAGCATACAAAGAAAAGGATCCTATTGAGCATGTTTTAAAGGTTTTGAAAACTACTTACGATGTGCCAGATTCAGACATAGAAGTGATTGTAGAAAGAGTGAAAGCCCAGGTGGATGAGTCGGTAAAGTTTGCAGAAGAAAGTCCATGGCCTTCAGATGATGAATTGTTGAAGGACGTGTACGTTCAACAAGACTATCCTTTTATTGTAGATTAGAATTAATTATAACCAAAACACAAACTGTTAGTGTGCCTACACTAATAATATACACTTTAACCCTGCTGGTAAAATAGCCAAACCTACGCAGTACAACAACCAAAAAATATGTTAGAAAAAAACGTGATCGAGCCCACAGCAAAAGCTGTTGCCATTGAAGAACCGCTGGAGCGGGCCCAGGGTTTTTGGGAAAATTACAGCAAACAGATTGTTTACATAGGCAGTGCAATAATCCTTTTGATTGCTGCGTGGTATGCTTACAAAAACCTGGTGGTAGCACCTAAGGAAGTAAAGGCCAGCGAACTGATCTTTCCCGCAGAAAACCTGTTTGCAAAGATGTCATCCGGTAATTTTAGTAAAGACTCTGTAAATATTGCCTTGAATGGTGGAGAATTAAACGGTGCAAAAGTTACCGGCCTTTTGAAAATAGTGAGCCAATACGGGGGTACCGCCGCTGGCAACAGAGCCAATTATATGGTTGGTGCCAGCTACCTTCACATTGGAGAATTTGCAAAGGCGCTAAAATACCTGGAAGATTTTGATGGCAACGGTGCCACTCAGGTGCAAGGAAAAGCTTATCTCTTAATGGGCCATGCTTATGCAGAACAAAAGAAAACCTCGGAGGCCCTGAGTAACTATAAGAAAGCAGCAACCGTGAATGAGAAGGATGAATTCTTTGCAGCGGATGCACTTTTGGTGGCAGCAGCTTACGCCGAATCTATTGGAAACAGCAAAGAGGCAATCACTCTATATAAGAATGTCTCTACAAAATATCCTTTAAACCCAAGCGTTCAAAGCGGGGATGTAGAAAAAAATCTTGCAAGATTGGGCGAATTTGAATAACTGGTAAAATTAGTAAGTATGGCCTTTAGCACCACACAAATAACCAGCACTACAGGCATCCAACTAAAAAAGGATGCCTGTGTTGTAGTTGTAACAACCGAATGGAATGCACATGTGATAGATGTGTTGGAAGAAGGCTGTCTTAAAGTTCTTAGGGAACATGGCATTGCAATTAAACAAATTAAAGTGCCGGGTGCTTTTGAAGTTCCATTTGCCATTAACAACTACTGGGAAAAAACCAAATACAATACT
>JAYTBG010000111.1:0-5083 GCA_043737055.1 Chitinophagaceae bacterium
AATGTGAACAGTTTTTCTTTTACCTCCTGGCCTACACTGTGTGTGGTGCTGGCGTTGCTTGCCAGTTGAACTCTTATGTTGGATGTTTTAGAAAGTACCCCCGTACTGTAAGCATCTACATATTTCGCATATGCAGGGTCTACCGATTTCCAGCTCACTGATTTTTTACTACAGGATGGAATAAAAAAAATCGATAGGGCGGTAGTTAGGAGCATGCAAAATACCAAAGCTGCTTTGCGGCTCAGGAGAGAAAGTGCGGGAAACATAAAAGGGAAGTTTTGAAGTGTTGTATAAATATTGCATGAAATATTTATATGCTAAAATCTATTTTAGGGTTGTTCAAGTTTTCATGAACATTTAACTTCTTCGATGTGCGATCCGGAACACCTCCGGGCAGATTGCTTCGCTCTGGAAGACAGCCTCCATTTTGCAGCAGTACAGTAACGAGTATTTGCTGATGTTGAGCTATCTTCCTGATGGGCTGCTGCAACATCTCGGGGCAAATCCATCGCTTCGCTCTGGAAGACAACTACCATTAAGCAGCAGCACAATAATGAACATTTGCTGATGTTTAGCTGTCTAGCCCATGCGCTATCTGCAGCATCTCCGGGCAGATCCATCGCTTCGCTCTGGAAGGCAGCGGTCATTCTAAAGCGGTACAATATGCGCATGTGCTCATGTTTTGTTGTCTTCCCGATGCGCTACGTGCAAGAGCTCCCGGCAGATCCGTCGCTTCGCTCTGGAAGACAGCCGTCATTTTTGCTGCAGTTTAATAATGAGCATGTGTTCATGTTAAGCTGTTTTTCCTGATGGGCTGCTGCAACATCTCCGGGCAAATCCATCGCTTTGTTCTGGAAGACAGCCGCCTTTGTGCACTAGTATAATAACGAGCATTTGCTGATGTTTAGTTGTCTTCCTGATTAGCTAACTGCAACATCTCCGGGCAGATCCATCGCTTCGCTCTCGAAGACAGCCGTCATTTTTGCTGCAGTACAATAATGAGCATGTGTTCATGTTAAGCTGTTTTTCTGATGCGCTACCTGCAACATCTCCGGGCAGATCCATCGCTTCGCTCTGGAAGACAGCCGCCATTTTGCAGCAGTACAATAATGAGCATGTGTTCATGTTTAGCTATTTTTCCTGATGCGCTACCTGCAAGAGCTCTGGCCAGATTCGTCGCTTCGCTCTGGAAGGCAGCGGTCATTCTAAAGCGGTACAATATGCGCATGTGCTCATGTTTTGTTGTCTTCCCGATGCACTACCTGCAACATCTCCCGGCAAATCCATCGCTTTGCTCTGGAAGACAACTGCCATTGTGCAGCAGCACAATAATGAGCATTTGCTGATGTTTTGTTGTCTTCCCGATGCACTACCTGCAACATCTCCGGGCAGATCCATCGCTTGGTTCTGGAAGACAGCCGCCATTTTGCACTGGTATAATAACGAGCATTTGCTGATGTTAAGCTGTCTTCCTGATTAGCTAACTGCAACATCACCGGGCAGATCCATCGCTTCGCTCTGGAAGACAGCCCCCCTTTTGCAGCGGTACATCATAAGCATTTGCTGAGGTTGAACTGTCTTTCCGATGCGCTACCTGCAACATCACCGGGCAGATCCAGCGCTTTGCTTTGGAAGACAGCCGCTGTTGATCAGCAGCTATAAATGAACAGTAGATTTGCATCATTCATTGAAAGAAAAGATCAAATCACCTGGTTCCTCAGCAGGTCTTCAAACACATCTCTTTTTCTTACCAGTGTGGCTTTATTATCCTGTAGCATTACTTCTGCGGGTTTGAAACGGCTATTGAAATTGCTGCTCATTTCAAAACCATAGGCGCCTGCATTGTTAAATACCAACAGGTCTCCTTCTCGTACTGTTGCTACGTTGCGGTTCCAGGCGAAAGTGTCTGTTTCGCAAATGTTGCCTACAATGCTGTATTCTTTTTCATGAGCATCAGGATTACTGATGTTTTCAATTTTGTGATAAGCATCATAAAACATCGGGCGGATGAGGTGATTAAATCCTGTATCTAAACCCACGAAAGTAATGGCGGGAGTCTCTTTGAGCACATTTACGGTGCTTAGCAAATAACCTGCTCCGCTCACTAAAAATTTGCCGGGCTCAAACCATACCTGCAGATGTTTGCCATTCGGGTTGGGATGATTATCAAAAGCCTCCTGCACTTTTTGCGCCAGCAGGTCAATGTCTGTTTCTGCATCGCCCTCTTTGTAAGGCACTTTAAATCCACCGCCAAGATCAATGGAGGAAAGTTCTTTAAAATGTGGAATGAGGTCGAATAGTACTTCTATACCTTTTACAAACACTGCTACATCCTGAATATCGCTGCCGGTATGAATGTGCAGGTTTTGAATAAAGAGATCATATTTGTTTACAAGCGCTAATATCTCTTCTACCTGTGTGGCCGGTATACCGAACTTGCTTTTATCGTGGCCGGTAGAAATTTTTATGTTCCCGCCAGCCATAATATTTGGCCGGAGGCGAACGCCAACAGGGTAGCTGTGACCATATTTTTCACCAAATCTCTCGAGGTTACTTAAGCTGTCGATATTAATGTTTACTCCTAATGCTTGCGCTTCTTCTATTTCAGAGAAGTGAATGCCGTTGGAGGTGTATAAAATATTCCGTGGTTCAAAACCGGCCAGCAAGGCCAGCTTCGCTTCATTGATAGAACTGCAATCGATGTTGCAACCCAAACTTTTTATGTGCTTCAGAATGTTTATGTTGGTAAGGGCTTTGCAGGCGTAAAAAAACTTAGTATCGGTTTTTGCAAAAGCGGTAGTTAGCTTTTTGTATTGAACCGTAATGTAGGCTGTATCATAAATATACAATGGCGTGCCGAACTCGGTGGCCAGGCTTTTAAATTGTGCTGCAGAAATACTGTTCATGATCTAAAGATATTAAGTTGTTTCTTTTTTTGTCCAAACCAAATGCCGCCAGGGTAATTACCAGCATTGCAAGATTCTGTTTGCAATAAAAAAGGCATCCATTGAAATGGTATGCCTTTATATAAAATACTTACAGTTATTATTATCAGGCTTCCTCGTCTTTGTTTTTCACTTCCGTTTCAGGGAGGTTTTCTTTCTCAGGATTAATAAAACTTTCGTCTGTAATTTCTTTTTCTTCTTCTTTCTCTGCAATTTTTAATTCTGGTTCCTCGTTGTTTTCTTCATCAGTATCAGCGCCTTCTTCAATCAATGCTTCCCCTTCTTCGTTTTCTTCGGGTACAGTTTCTTCTGCTACTGTCTCCTCTGTCAACTCTTCTTCTACCAGGTCATCTGAAACTTCCACTATCCCTTCACCTGTTTCTCTGGCTAATGTTTTTTCGTCTTCACTCACCGTTCTTTCTAAAATGATTTCCGGTGAATCTACCATCCCATTTTCAGTGGCTGCCTGTTCTTCCAGGATATCGCTCACAGAGGTGGCATTGGCATATTCTTCCATCAGCACTTCCCGTATTTTAGGCAGGTCATCGGCACTGTTGATTCCAAAATAATCCATGAAAGATTTAGAAGTATTGTAGATGAGTGGCTTACCCACGGCATCTTCATTTCTGCCAGATATGATGATTAAATCTTTTTCTAATAGTTTTTGTACCGCATAGTCGCAGTTTACACCACGTATAGATTCTATTTCGCTTTTTGTTATGGGTTGTTTGTAAGCAATAATAGCGAGGGTTTCAAGAGCAGCGTTAGAAAGTTTTTTGATAAACTTATCGCCATTAATAAGGGCTACTGTTTTATGATAGGCTGCCTTGGTGAGGAACTGCCAACCACCGCCACTTTGCTTTAGTTCAAAAGCATAAAATTCCGAATCGTACTTTTCCTTGATTCCCTCAATAGCAGCCACCACCTGCTCCAGGCTTGCACGGTCTTCAATAAAACCCAGAGCATTGTTCACATGTTCTGCCAGCTCATGATCGGCCAAAGGCTTGTCGCTCGCAAAAATTAAGGCTTCAACGTGGGGGATGATAGTACCTATTTCCATTTAAATAATTTGATAATTTGATGATTTGATAATTTGATAATGAATAGCTCCATTCAGAGCGCCAATTGGCTCATCATCAAATTATCAAATTATCAAATTGCCTAATGGCATTTATCCTCGCAGAGCCGCCGCACCACTAACAATCTCCGTCAACTCTGTAGTAATGGCAGCCTGCCTTGCACGGTTGTAGCTAATCTTCAAAGATTTCAGCAGCTCGTTTGCGTTTTCGCTTGCCTTATCCATAGCGGTCATACGGGCACCATGCTCACTTGCGTTTCCATCAAGCACTGCCTTATACAATTGCGTATTAAGAATTTTGGGCATCAGTTCTGCAATCAACACTTCTTTGCCGGGTTCAAAAATAAAGTCGGCTTTTTTAGTAACCTGTGTGTTGCGTACTTTTTGCACTGGTAAAAACGGTTCAGCAATAAACTGCTGGGTTGCAGCATTTTTAAATTCGCTAAATACAAGTTCTACGGCATCGAATTCCTTATTGGCAAAGGCATCCATTGCATATTGTGCGGCCGTCTGCACCTTTTCAAAACTCAGGCCTGTGAAAATATCCCAGAATTGGTTTACCACTTTAAAGCCATTTTTGGCAAAGTGTTCGTAGGCTTTTTTGCCTATTGGCAACACATGTACATTTCCTTTGCTAAACTGCGCCGGGTACTTTTCCTGGATTACCTGTTTTGTAAGTTTAATAAGATTACTGTTGTACCCACCACAAAGGCCACGGTCGCTGGTAACTACAATTACAAGCACGTTTTCCACAGGCCTTTCTACTGCAAGCGCCATTGACACGTCGCCTTCCGTACTGCTCACAATATTTCCCAGCATTTCCTGCAACTTCTGAGCATATGGGCGCATTTGGGTAATGGCATCCTGCGCACGGCGTAATTTTGCCGCACTCACCATTTTCATGGCTTTAGTTATTTGTTGGGTGCTTTGTACACTTTTAATACGGGTTCTTACCTCTTTTAATGCGCCACTCATGGTTGTAAATTTCTTTTTTGGAGCCGCAAAGGTAGGGCAAAACAGGTAAAAGTTCAAGCCGAAAATAACCTCCATTGTTCTGTTG
>JAYTBG010000112.1:0-5072 GCA_043737055.1 Chitinophagaceae bacterium
ATAGGCATGTCATTCGTGGTGCCAATAGACGGCCCCAAAATATTGGCACCGGCACTCCAACCTATATACGGAATACCTTTGTTTACTTTGTCTCTGATAATATCCAGTAATTTTAGTTGATAGATATCGTATAGTAATTTAAATGTATTGCCACCGCCAACCATGATTACGTCCGCCGTTTCTACCATCTCTTTTGCATGTTCTGGTTGCACAATTTTAATTTGATATGCAGGATTGTTCAAGCCGTTTGTTACCATCTCGGCGTATGCTTCAGCATCGTTTGCTACCGACGCAAAAGGCAGGAAAGCCACCTGCAATTTGCTACCTCCTAAAAATTCATTTACTATCGGAGCTACGGCCTCGAGATAGCCTCCATCGCCAACACGGGAACTGCTAAAAGCCAGGATTCTATTATTTGTCATCAACAACTTTTTTTAAATTTATTTCTGCAAGCAAGGTTAGTACATTTACCTGAAACGGTTAAGGCATAAAAAAAGGCTTCTTTTCAGAAGCCATTTGTATTAGCCAAGATCTTTCAACCATTTTACCAAATCATCTTTGGCTTTTCCGGTTTTCTTTTGAATACGACCCCACCATTCTTCGTCTTTACCGTCTTCGTAAGCCAGATCATCGTCTGTAAGGTCGCCATACTCTTTCTTCAGTTTGCCTTTCCATTCATTCCAATTTCCTTTTACTTCCATCTTATCCATAATAAAAAATTTTGGTGAATAATAAATTTAAGCAAAAAAATCATGCCGATTTTTCGAATGTATCTTCAATATTTGAGTGCGTATTTAATGGAAAATACCAGTTTATACATCCATGCTGCACTCTTGCAGAGCTGATACAGTTACACATCAGTAACTAAATAACCACCTGCCACTTGTTATCTGAATCTTTTTGATATTGAAGCCCATTGCTCATCTCGACAATTTCGATTCCGTTATGTACATGGGTTGCAACATGCGTGACCCTGACGCTATTATTTTCCCTTGTTAAAAAATGTATGAGGGCGTTCAAGGTTGGCGGTACTTCGTGCAACCATTGATCATCTTGTTCTTTTACGAATGCCTGGCTCATGATGTTTAAGTTTATTACACGGATGCAGAACTATGCCATCCTCAATAATATTTAAAATAATCAGCATGCTGCCTTACCTGCTCAGAAAATCAGCGTTCTAGGAGGTTGGAGGGCCTGCCCTGAAAGAATTTTGTTTAAAGGGAGTTTCAGTTTTATTGCTATTGTATTAAGAAAAGTTGCAAATTAAATGGGACTTATTTTCCCCATCTGCCAACTGGCTTAACTGCCCTATGGTTTTAATGGAATGATTTACAACTTAAAAAAGGCTCCACTCTTGCTTATAATCCGAGCCTCGACTTTCAAAAACAATATTTGTGCGGGAGCCGTTTGGGTAAATCTCAGCCATGGACGTTGAAATTCTAAAAAACATTGTGCCGAAAGTTACAATGGTGAATATCTATAGGAAAATGTTTTGTCCTATGAAAGGCGGCGGCCTAAGAATTCGTAGCGGATGCCTTGCTTTGGCAGAGTTTTAGATTAACAGCAGTAAAATAGACTTCGTGAAATACAACTTGCTTAAACATTTTGCTCTCGCCACAATATTACTTTGCATAGCAACCTCTATTGCCGACGCACAAACGAAAGCTTCCCCACACACTGCCGAATTTAAGTCGGTAGCTGCCGGGCCGCAATACAGCCGCTCTGGTTTTTACCAGTGGCTATGGGGACAAAATTATAGAAAGGAATGGACGAAAGAAGTGCTATTGCCAGTCATCTACCTTGATACTTTAAGAGGTGGATTAATAAAATATAAAGAAGGTGGTAGCAATCAATCAAAATCTTTGCAACTTACTACCGCTGGAGATAAACAGTATGCACTCAGGTCGGTTGATAAGACACTTGACAAAGTAATTCCCAAAATTTTTCATGGCACTTTTGTTTCTAGTATAGTGAACGACGCCATTTCCATGTCGAACCCTTATGGTGCATTGGTGGTTCCAAAAATGGCTGAAGCTATAGGTGTGCTTCACACCGTTCCCACGTACTACTATCTACCCAGACAAAAAGCGCTTGATACTCTGAACAACAAATACGGGGGCAAAGTGTATCTTTTTGAACAGCGCCCGAAGGGCGACTGGAACGATGCCGGCAATCTCGGTAATTTCAAAGAGTTTGATGACACGGAGGACATGATGCCAAATCTTTTGAGAAGTTCACTGTACAGTGTTGACCAGCCCGAGTTTATAAAGGCTCGCCTGCTGGATATGCTGGTAGGCGATTTTGACCGTCATGCAGATCAGTGGAAGTGGGGCATTAAAAAAGATGGCGATAAAACAATTTACATCCCCGTTCCTACAGATCGTGACCAGGCTTTATCTACCCATAATGGATTTTTGCTAAACCTGGTGATCAGGATGGCAGGCCTTAAGTTTTTACAGCGTTTTAATTACGACATACCGAATGTGAAGGCTCTCGTAACAATAAACAGGGTGCTGGATAGGCTGGTAACAAATAAAATGACGTTGGCCCAATGGCAGGCTGAGGCTACTAAGGTACAAGCATTGTTAACCGATGCTGTTATTGACTCCGCTGTTCAAAATATGCCACCTGAAATTGTGGCCATTCGTGGTAAAGAGATCGCTGCTAAATTAAAGTCGAGAAGAGGACATTTGATGGAATATGCCACAAAGTATTACGGAGTAATGGCAGAAGAATCCGAGGTAGTGGGCACTAGTAAAAGTGAATACTTTGAAGTAAATCATTTGGCTGAAAATAATACCGAAGTAAAAGTTTACAACATCGATGCCCGGGGCAACAGGGATACCCAACCCTTTTACAACCGCACTTTTATAAACGGTGAAACTGATGAGATCAGATTGTATGGACTTGCCGGAAACGATGTTTATAAAGTAACGGGGGCCCTCAACAGAAGAATAAAATTACGGATCATAGGCGGTGTAGACAAAGATTCCATTATTGATAAGACGACAAACAAAGGCACTGCCCGTTTACATGTGTACGACAATGCTGACAACAATTTTGGAAATGGAAACAGGAAGCTGCACCTTTCAGAAGACAGTGCCGTACATGTGTACGACTACAATAGTTTTCTCCCCGACAAAAAGGGTCTTGTACCACACCTGATTTACAATGACGATGACAGAATTTTCCTGGGTGTTCGATACCAGTTTTTAAATCATCGCTGGCGCAAGCGTCCTTATGCTTACAGGCAGAGTGTTGATGTAGACTATTCCATTACACAGAAAGCATTCAGTACAACCTATAATGGCTTGTTCCCAAAATTATTTGGGCAATGGGATTTGATTACCCGTGCCAACTACGATGGGGTTAGATGGTTGAATTTTCATGGCCTCGGTAACGAAACTCCTAACATTACGGACGACAGGGATTTTTACCGCATGCGTTCAGAGGAAGGATCAGTAAATCTTGGTGTGGGCAGGCTTAAGGGTAAGAATAAATGGGTGATAGGAAGTTTTTATCAACGGGTGAAAATAATAAACGATACTGCCCGATTTGTTTTCAAAAATATTTCTCCCACTATTGCCGGGGTCTTTACTCCAGATAAATTTGCCGGGCTGCAAGTTGCCTACGATTATACAAATGTAAAAGAGACATTTCTTCCTGAAAAAGGAGTTGCGTTTTCTTTGCTAGCTAAGCACACACAAAATCTTGATGCAAGCGTTCGATCCTTTCAAACTTTAGGTGGTAGTTTATCTTTCTTCGTGCCGGTGGTTCCCAAACTTTCATTTGCGGTTAAAACTGGTGGCACATCTGTCGTGGGGACACCATTGTTTTATCAGTATCCTAATATTGGGCAGAGCTACAATCTGCGTGGATTTAGAAGAGAACGGTTCAGCGGAAAAAGTAGCGTATATAACAATACAGAACTACGCTACATTAAAAAAGTTCGTTCAAAAATCTTCAACGGAAAAGCCGGGTTGTTGGCGTTCGTAGACCATGGCCGGGTTTGGATGCCGGGCGAAACATCCGACACCTGGCACCGCTCATTGGGTGGGGGCATTCTGGTATCACCCTTTAACTTAACCAGCATTGCTGTTACGTATGCTGTATCAGACGAATTAAAGATGTTACAGTTTAGAGTCGGAATGGTTTTCTAATTATTCTTAAGATAATTAAGCAATATTAACGCACACGAAGCCGGGCCTTATTTGGGCCCGGCTTTAGTTTGTAGATAAGGCATCAATTACAACCCGGTTGTATCGCCTTATCTTTTCATCTACTGGCGTTTCAACATTTCCTGGAAAAAACTTACTTATGCTCTCCCTCTTAAGTTCATAACTTTAAAGTGAAATCCATCCTGCGCCAAAACCTTCGCCCGCCGTTGAAATTTCTTTTTGCTAAACAGCCCTTCCCCTTTTACCACATTGTGATTATACCAAAAAACTTAAAAATGCATTACCTGCTATTTACCGGGCACATGATAGATACAGCAGACAGAGTGCCCGCCCGCTTTCCTCCTGGCAAAGAATCAGCAGCGAGGGATAGCATTAAAAAAACTATTAAGCAGGTAGTTAGCGATGTTGGCCCTTTAGTAACTGGTATTGCAGGCGGGGCATGCGGCGGCGACATTTTGTTTCATGAAATATGTGAAGAGCTTAAAATTCCGAGTGAGGTTTATTTAGCCTTACCAAAGGAGCGGTTTCTGGAAACCTCCGTAGCCTTCGCCGGACCCGATTGGGTACGCCGGTTTGGTAAACTCCTGAGAAGATTGCCTGTGTTCGTACTTTCGGATTCTATTGTACTGCTGCAAAAACCTGGTTATGATATTTGGAAACGCAATAATATTTGGCAATTGCAGGCGGCCATGCGCAATGGTGCTTTGCATATGACGTTGCTCGCTTTATGGGATGGAAAAATTGGCGATGGCAGCGGGGGCACAGAACATCTGATAAAAGAAGCCCGACTAAAAGGGAGTCATACGATCATTATAGACATTGAAGAACCTGGAGCAAACTGATGCGGATGGCTACTTGCATATTTGAAACAATATGTATACTTTAGAAACACCG
>JAYTBG010000113.1:0-11812 GCA_043737055.1 Chitinophagaceae bacterium
TGAGTGGACTCCTTGGACCCTGGATACTGCTGATGCCACGGATGTAAATCGTGGAACCAGACTGGTTTGTTTTTTTATCGAAATACAAACCGTTTGTTATGCTTTCTAACCGACTTAAGACATTTGTAGAAACCTGTTCGTTGAATTTCTTTTCGCTTATGCTTTCGAAAGCGCCTGTGGCCCTTTCTTTTGGCAGTGTCTGAAAGCCGGTGTTGACTACCACTTCGTTTAAGGATGTGAACGTGGGATCTAGTACAATTCTGTAGAAGGTTACCGAAGGAGGTGCCGGGAACAACAGCGTACTGTATATACCGTGTGTGATGACCAATGTATCCTCCGCGCCAATTCTTAGCAACCGAAATTTTCCATCGGTGCTGGTAGTGAACGATTCGCTACCCTGCTTTAACCTAATGGTGGCACCGCCTACAGGCCGATTGGTTTCTGCTGAAAGCAGGATTCCCTCCATTGCAGGTTGTGCAATGGCATTGAGCGAAAGGATTAAGAGAGCAAGAAAGAGCCAATTTCGTTTCATAATAATTGTTTTAAAATTTTAGTAAATGATGAAGACGGGTACCATTCGCTCGGCAGGCATTAGGTGGAGGCCCGCTAGCTTGAGCGCTTTGTTGAGGGCAGGAAAAGAGAGTGTGGGCATCGGCCCGAGCTGCAGGTCGATATTTGCTGTGTAGGTTGTTTGATTTATTACCGGCCTGTCCATAAAGCGATCGAGGTAGGTGGAGAGACTACTAATTGGCTCATTGATCATGAGCCTGTTGCCAGGATCGCCCAAGTTGTGAACCGGAGGAGCGCCGGAGGTTTTATTTTTTTCTAAACAGGATGTGTCTGCCAAGAGGAGGTAGACGGGGCGCAGCTGCTCCTCTTTTTTTACCCGAAGATTGAAGTATCGAGCAAGGTCTTGTTGCATGAGTAGGCGTGCGTGTCTATTTGGAATTGGCGGGGTGATGAGTTCGTAGCAAAAACTGTTGTTGTATAGCTGATCTGCATCGGGGTTGTAGGATATAAATAGTTGTGGGTGGCTGGCCTGCACGATCACTGTATTGATAGCGGGCCATGAGCCATGGGCTATGAGCAGCAGTGAAAAGATGCTGCTGTTTGTTGCCCGCAACCAAGTGACAGAATCATTGGCTGTTTTGGACTGATAACTGGCTGAAGAGAGCCCAGCTATGCGGCCAGACAATGTACTCTGATGGATTGGTTTGTGTGTGGACCCGAAGAGTGGTTTGGTGGGATCGAAATTTAATTGATCTATTTTTTCATCTGCCGCGAGCGTACCCTCAAGGATGGCGTGCGCAATGTTGTTTGCGGTGATTGCTTCTGAGCCGGTGATGGCGATAATTGTAAAATTGCTATCGAGCCAGACATAGTGCGGAAGCAGGCGGTGCGGAAAAAGTGCCACCGCTGTGGTGTCTGCCATTGCTGTGGGCAGTTTTGTTTTTAAACGAGTAACTGTTTTTTTTATGCGTTCCTGTGTGTCGTTTGTGTTTTTTGCATTGATGAGGAGGGCTTTGAAGTTGTTGGGTTGTGCCTCCTGCATTGAATCGAGTAAGGGGAATTTTCTGAGACAGGCGGCACACCATGTAGCCCAAAAATCTACGATGAGCAAGGGCACTTTAAAGTCATATAGGTAGCTGCGTGTTGCTGTATGGTTGTACATACTGCTAAAGGAAAGGTTTGGTGCCTTTTGGCCAACTGATAATGGCTTTAAAGGTTGCTGAGCCCGGCTGATGTAGGGGCATAGGAGTAGCAGTATGCAATAAGTGAGCTTCATCGCAAGTGAGTTTGGTGATTAGTTAATTAGTTTGTTAGTGGACCAGTTGGTTAGTGAACTAGTGGTTAGTGAACTAGTTGATTAGTTTACTGGTTAATTAGGAAGGGTTAGGTAGGGTTTTTGGGTTTGCGTTCGAAGAGTGACTTGAGCCAGGATATGTTAGATGATGGCTTATGGTTCATGGTTGATGGTTGATAGTTCATGGTTGATGGTTGATAGTTCATGGTTGATGGTTGATAGTTGTTAGCTGATAGATGGTAGGTGTGGGTGATGGATGTTTGTTTTTATATTATTGGGGTTTGACCGTTGCCCGTACCGGTGTGGGGCGGATAGGTATCGCCGAGGACGAAGTTGGCCCGGATGAGGGCGAGGTCTATGGCCTGGCAGGTGCTTAGCGTAGTTGTTTTTAAGAGAGTGCGAAGCTGTTTGCCAGGTTTAGACTGTAAACCTCCACAATAAGAACTACCCACCCGGCCATTATCAATCCCCACAAAGACATTTTCCAATCACAAATCGCACATCAAAAATCATAAATCCGAAATCACACATCATAATTCATAACTCATAATTCGTCCATTATAATTCATAATTCATAACTCATAATTCATAATTCATAACTCCTAACTCAACCCCCTCCGTAATTTAAACGCACTAATAAGGAACCGCTCACTGAAAGCTTCATTAAAATGAGACAGGAATTGGTAGCCGCAGAGCTTCGCTATTTTATTCAGCGAATAGCGGCTTTCCGTTACCAGGGTATAAGCAAGGTTCAAGCGCCTCGCTTTTTGAAATGTAAACACAGGCCTCCCCGTATAATGCCTGAAAAACACTTTAAACTTGCTAGCACTCATGCCTGCCTCCGTACTCAATTCGTACACAGTATATTTTCTGGACGCATCTGCAGTTATCAATGCAAGGCAGTTTTCCAGGCCTTCAATATCATCTTCCGTGAGATACATATAAGACGATTTTATGTCAAACCTCCGTTTTTTAAAACATTGCAAGGCAGGTAGTTTTACTCACTTTTTTTAAATCAATACATTTTGCCCTGCCTCACAAGGCGCACTATTCCGCAAGGTTGCTTCCCCTCAGGTCGGTAAAAACTTCCAAAATGTCTCTTTTGAATTGTCCAACTATTTGAATAACAACAAGCATTTAACTATAACGGCAGGTAGCCTGATAGTTACTGTATAGATAAAGCATCCCAAAGCCATAGATAAAGCATCAACAGGCTAGGTAAGTTTTGAACTGCTACCACATGACCTTCTGTTGCGCCTAAAAGAAATTGGATGGCTGCGTAATACTACCTGTAACAACGCCTTGCTTCATCTCCATTTTGCAACCATTATTCATCACCAAAAAAAACAAAATCAATGAGTACTTCAAACAACATTCCTGCACCAGGCAGTCATCCGGTAACCCTTGCCTATGCTATCCAGCTCACAAGCCGCTACAGAAACAACCGGGAGTTGGTACTGGCACCCTCATACAAAGGGCAGGAAATCCTCGCACTAAGTGAAACATTCAATAAACAAGATCTAGAACTGCTTTTGGCGCAACCCGAAGCAGCAGCTGTTCGCATCTATTTCGGCATGAGCGACTCTTTAAAAGTACATGCTGTTCTCGTTGCTGTGAATAGCAGCAATGAAGACATCCTGCAAGCACAGTCCGTTGTGGAAGGTTCCGGCCCGGATGTTATTCTGCAAGAAGGCCAACGTTGTCCCGTTATATGCCCGCCCCCTTCTCCGTTAAATACCTGATCCAACCCTAAACTGTCGCCCCGCTGGGGCGGCAGTTACTTTAAGGAGAGAGCAAGATTGTGAAAATGCCGGTAGGTCCACCAGCCCCTACATACCCTTCAAAAACACGCTAAAAATTTAAAAACAATATTTTATATTCACAATCAATCTATACCATACTTAATTATTTCAGGGCTATGAATTTTTATCTTTTCGCCTTTTTTAGTTACAGCATTTTCATAGCTGCAGCCATTGGCTTATATAGATTTTCAAAAGTAAGCAAGGTCTTTTATCCGTTTATTTTATACACAGTAGTAGCCTCTCTTAATGAACTGTGGAGCTATATAATCGTCACGAGGTTTCATCTCTCTAACCATGCGAACAACAATGTTTATACGCTGCTGGAAGCACTCATAATCACGTGGCAATTTTACAGGTGGCGGCTGTTTGCAAAAAAAAAAGGGCTGTATTATATTGTACAAGGGATGTTTGCACTGGTATGGTTGCTCAATTTCTGGCTTGTTAAAAATATTTTTGTAATGTTCCATCACTTCCGCATTTACTATGCGTTCCTGCTGGTACTGCTCAGTCTATATGAAGTAAACACCGCCATTTACGGTAATACAAAAACGATTTTGAAAAACACCCGGTTTCTTGTTTGCACGGGGCTCATCATGTTATATACCTTTAAAATTATTACAGAACTATTTTGGCTATACGGCATCAACAACTCAGATGCTTTTTTGTACAATGTGTATAGCTGGTTCGGATACGTAAATATGATTATTAACCTTCTATTTATTTTGGCAGTCTTATGGATACCAAAGAAACCTCGCTATATCACATTTACCTGATTACAATAATGGTAATAGTGGGCTTAGGCTTGTATTTCCTCACTTCAGCACTGATGTTGAGGGCACGCTTCCGCCGTGCCTATGATGCACAACTCGAAGCTGAAATAAACAAGCTGGAATCGGAGAAAAAGAGGATTGCAGAAGATTTACACGACGAAATAAGCCCCACCCTAACAGCAATCAAAATGAAGTTAGATATTCTGCGGGCCTCGTCTACAAAAGACGAAGAATCCATACAAAAATGTATAGTCTATTTAAATACACTTACAGAAAAGATAAGGAACATTACTGTTGCCCTAATGCCTTCTGTCATCCAGGACAAAGGCATCGCAATCGCAATCGAGCAATATGTGCACAACCTTGGTTACGATTGTACTACAGATATCCGGTACACGTACGACCCTTTACCAAGCTTATCGCTTCAAAATTCATTACACATTTTTCGGATCGTGCAGGAAATAATTCACAATACTTGTAAACGTGCCAACGCTACAGAGTTGGAGATCAGTATTTCAAATGAAAATAAAATGATCATACTCTCAACTGCCGATAATGGAAAAGGTTTTTATTACGACCCTTCCATATTGTCAACCAAAAGCTATGGCCTCAGTAACATTCATAACAGGGTTCAATCCTTAAACGGCACTATTAACATAGATACCGCACCCGAAAAGGGTACAAGGTTTTATTTGGAACTGCCCATTTCCTAATTTAACTCGTTGCGAGCTATGAATCTTTATGCACCCATCACAATTATTTTAGCAGATGATCATGAGATCTTCAGGGACGGCTTCCGCTCACTCGTCCAGGAAGAAACCGCCATAAATCTTGTGGCGGAGGCGGCAGATGGCTACACCCTACTCACAATGGTAGAGCGATTTAAACCAGATGTAGTACTCACCGACATAAAAATGCCCGGTCTCAATGGCGTCGAGGCAACCGAGGCCATCACAAAAAAATATCCGCATATTCCAGTGATTGCATTGTCAATGTTCAACGACGATCACTTGATAATAGATATGTTGGCGGCAGGCGCCAAGGGCTTTCTTTTAAAAGATGCCGGTAAAAAGCCAATCATCGAAGCCATTTTTTCTGTGCATAAAAACCAGCCGTATTACTGCCATGCAACTTCCATCAAGTTGGCACGCCTTACAGCCACAGATGTTTATGATCCCATTCGTCGGGAAAGAAAAATGCCGCTTTCCAAAAGAGAACAACAGGTACTCGAGTTGCTATGCCAGGAAAAAAGAAACAGCGAGATTGCCCCAATGTTAAACATTAGCATCCGAACCGTTGAGGGTGTTCGCTTCAAACTACATTTAAAAGCAAATGCTACAAGCCTCGTCGGCCTGTACCGCTTCGCTGTCAGGTACGGCATTTGCAAAGAAGAACCGCCAGAGTAGCTACTATACAGAATAACTTAACACTCACATAAGATTAAAGTAAACATTTGTTTATACTGCCTTGCTTACTTTGTTGTAAATCTAAGTTGCAATGAGAACAATTCACTTCTTTCTCCTCAACGGCTTCACGATGTTATTCCTCTTTCTATCTGCCGTGCTTTTCCCGGCCTTTAAAATGTATAAAATACATTGATGGTAAAACCAACCGCAAAACTAACCAAGCGCAAAATAGACATTCTTGTACTTTCTGATGTACACCTCGGCACTTACGGCTGCCATGCTAAAGAGCTTCTTCACTATCTTAAAACGGTTAAGCCATCTGTTGTCATCCTCAATGGAGACATTATTGATATCTGGCAGTTCAGCAAAAACTACTGGCCCAAGAGCCACATGAAGCTGGTGAAATTTTTTATGCACTGGATAAGTAAGGGCGTGAAAGTGTATTACATCACGGGCAACCACGACGACATGTTGCGCAGGTTCGACGGCTTTAAAATGGGATGCTTCAAAATCGTAAACAAATTGATCCTGCCACTGGCAAATGGCAAAACAGCCTGGTTCTTTCATGGCGATGTATTTGACGTAACCATGCAACACAGTAAATGGCTCGCCAAACTGGGCGCTGTGGGCTACGATACACTCATCCTTATTAACAGGTTTGTAAATGTTATCTCTGCGAAAGTTTTTAATAAAGGAAAACTGTCTCTATCAAAAAAAATTAAAAATGGCGTAAAGTCGGCCGTTAAGTTTATCAACAACTTTGAGCAAACCGCCGCAGATATTGCCATTAGCAATCAATACGATTATGTTGTTTGTGGGCACATACACCAGCCAGAAATAAAAGAGATAGAAAATCAACACGGCAAAACACTTTACCTGAACAGCGGAGACTGGATTGAAAATTTGACATCCCTGGAATATGTAAATGAGCGCTGGTCGTTATACCGCTTTGACGAAAACGAAAGGCTCGACTTTATATTACAAGGGGCCGCTGAAGAAGAGCCTACCACCAATGAGTTGTTCAATAAAATGGTGCAGGAATTTTATGCCATGAAAAATTATTGACCAAATTCCATCCATGAAAATATTGTATGCCATACAAGGTACAGGCAACGGTCACCTGAGCAGGGCGAGAGACATCATTCCCATTCTTCAACAAAAAGGAGAAGTAGATATTTTGGTAAGTGGAGAACACTCTGAAATAAGCTTGCCTTACCCAATAAAATATTCATTGAAAGGATTAGGTTTTGTGTTCGGAAAAAAGGGAGGAGTCGATCTTTTGGAAACCTACAAAAAAGGAAGTTTGAAGAGACTCTACGAAGAAATAAAAGGGGTGCCGGTAGAAAACTACGATCTCGTAATTAACGATTTTGAACCAGTAACCGCATGGGCCTGCAAAATGAAACAGCTTCCGTGTATTGGTTTAAGTCACCAGGCTGCTGTGATCAATAAAAAATCGCCCAAACCAAAAAAGGGCGATTTACTTGGAAAGGCGATTTTAAAAAACTATGCCCCGGTCACGGCCTCGTACGGCTTTCATTTTAAGGCCTACGACAAAAGTATTTTCACCCCCGTCATTCGCAGCCAGGTACGTTGGGCTACCCCACAAGACCTTGGGCACTACACCGTCTATTTGCCGGCATATGGCAACGATAAAATTATTACGATCCTTTCGCAAATTGAAAATGTGCAGTGGGAAGTATTTAGTAAACACTGCAAAGCCGGCTTGAAGGAAAACAACGTTCACATAAGACCTATTGACAACGAACTTTTTTTGCAAAGTCTGCTTACCTGTTCGGCGGTGCTTTGCGGCGCAGGCTTTGAAACACCGGCCGAGGCATTGTTTTTGCAAAAGAAACTATTGGTAATACCCATGAAAAACCAATACGAACAACAATGCAACGCCGCCGCCTTAAAAGCCCTGGGCGTACCTGTAATAAAAGCCCTCAAGAAAAAATACCTTGCCGCCATACAAAGCTGGGTGGATACTGACCAGATTTTACCAGTGATTTACCCTGATGATACCGAAAAAGTAATAGACATGCTCTTGCAAAAGCATGGCCTTGCAGAAGCTAAAACGGAAACAGCCCTGGGCGAAGGGATTTCTTCTGCAAAAGAACTCAAACACAAGAGCCTGGGGAAAATCCTTGCCGGACTTTATCAATGACAATGGAACCTAGCAAACTTGATTTTGGCTCAGACTTTCAATGGGGCGTGTCTACAGCAGCCTACCAGATAGAAGGCGGCCATGATGCCGATGGCAAAAGCCCTTCTGTGTGGGATACTTTAACCAAAAAAAAAGGAAAAGTATTCAACAACCATCATGGGAGAATTGCCTGCGATTTTTACCATAACTACCAGGCCGACATCGACCTGATGGTGCAAATGAACATTCCCAATTATCGTTTTTCCATTTCCTGGAGCCGCATTTTGCCTGGCGGCACTGGCGACGTAAACTTTAAAGGAATTGATTTTTACAACCGGGTCATAGACTATTGTTTGCAGGTAGGGATAGAACCCTGGGTAACGCTGTACCACTGGGACCTGCCGGAGTGCCTGCAGCAAAAAGGTGGCTGGGTAAACAGGGATATACTTGGGTGGTTCACCGAATTTGCAGACTGCTGCTTGCAGCATTTTGGCGACAGGGTGAAACACTGGATGGTATTAAATGAGCCGATGGTTTTTACAGGCGCCGGATACTTTCTTGGCATGCACGCACCCGGCAAAAAAGGCCTGAGCAATTTCCTGGCCGCAGCACACCATGCAACTTTGTGCCAGGCAATTGGAGGAGCACTCATAAAAGATTCGCTTCCTGCAGCAAAAGTAGGCACCACATTCTCCTACTCCCACATAGAGCCGTACAGAAAAAATAATTTGAACGACAACAAAGCGGCCACCCGGGTAGATGCACTGCTGAACAGGATGTTTTTAGAACCATTGTTGGGCCATGGCTATCCCTGGAAGGATTTAAAAATTCTGCAAAGAATAGAACGGTTTATGAAAGATGGCGATGAGCAAAAAATGGCCTTCGATATGGATTTTATTGGCTTACAAAATTATACCCGGGAACTGATTGCCTACACGCCCTTCGTTCCATTTGTAAATGCAAAAATGGTGAAGGCGTCTAAAAGACAAGTGCCGCATACTTTAATGGGATGGGAGGTGCACCCCGCTTGCCTTTACCATGCACTCATGCGCTACAACAGTTTTGACAACATAAAAGAAATTATTGTTACAGAAAACGGGGCTGCATTTACGGACATTAAAAAGGCAGGAGTTATTAACGACGAGGAACGCATACAATACCTGCAGCAGCACATTGAACAAGTGTTGTTAGCGAAACAACACGGCGCCCGGGTGACTGGATATTTTGTATGGACACTGATGGACAATTTCGAATGGGCAGAGGGCTACCATCCAAGATTTGGATTGGTGCATGTTGACTTTGATAGCCAGGAAAGAACGATCAAGGAATCTGGAAAATGGTATTCGAATTTCTTAAGAGCCAAAAAGGAAAGTTTATTCCTTGCAGAGTTGAATGGGCATGATGCTGAAAATCACCAATAGAGATTGTGAATGTATAGGGATGTTAATGCGTACTGCAGTAAAAGGCTCGTACTATTACAACCTATGGAAATCAAATTCATTTTCAATCAATACAAACACTCCCTTTACATTACCAACAACTTTTCTATTACTCCCTTCTTCATGTAAAGCACCAAAATTCGAAAACCAGTAATTTCTTGTTGTAATTATTTCAAAGCAATAACTATCACTGTCCATATAAGCCTGATCTTTATAGCCATTATTCTCATCAAAAACTAAAAGGAAGTCTCCTGCAAATAGTTTTTTGGTAAATGTTGGCCAGCCCGATTTTGGTATTTTAGCCTCTTTTTTTACGTTTATAACATTACTAAACATATCCCTTGCATTGGCCCGGCTCTCTTCAAAACGAAATAATTCTGCGGAAAAATCATCGGAAGTAGAATCATACTTTAAGACAAACAGGCGCTGCCTCAAAGACAAACCACGTATATCAATCCAAATCCTCAGCTGAAAACTCTTCATACCTGTATCTGGAGTCTTCAACTTTAATTGCCTGCTCCAATCTTTGACACAATGATATATCTGCAAATAACTGCCATCTTTAGTTCGAGGAATTCGGACGCTATCAGAAGTAGTATTGATTTCGGTTAATACATCTTTAAACTTAGGATATCTATGTGTCTTATAATTACAATTTGAAAAGAATACTGGTAACAGTAATATTAACTTTAGTAGGCCAATTTGCTTTTTCATTTATTTTAAATTACTATACTTTTTCCGTGCTGTACGACCCAACCTATTTTTTACAACCTATACGACAACCGACTCTTGATTTTACCATTCGCTAGATCTCCTACAGGTATCTGGAATGTATTTCTCTTTAAACCATGCCGGGATATTAACAAGTTTTGAAAGAGTACCGTATTCAACTCCGTCGAATCCTTCAAACAATAGTTCGGCTCCTTTTCTGATTTGAATGTGTTGAATATAGTTTCCGATGGAATGATCAACGTCTTCATTGATAAAATCCATTTTCCGTTCCTTGTCGAGGTAAATTGATTTAAAGTAATCAAATTCACTATCTAACATCATAGCTTGAATGGTTGAATTTTCCAGGCTTGGAGCTTGTATTAAACAATCTAAATCATCAGGCAGTATTTTCAATACATCAACTAAGAAATTCTTGCCTTCACTATGATTCATTGTTCTAATAATTTATGCCCAGCATCAGCGAGGACTTTTTTCCGCTGTCTTCCGTCCCGCTATTTCTTACATGCCCTCTAGGAATAGTCGTAAAGCTTAAAAGAATCCTTAAGATATAATTCAATAAATTCTGAGAGCGAATTTGTTATTGGTTTGAAAAGATTTTCATGCGGAATAATCCCAATCACATAATCTTCAGAGCTGTTGACATTGACCCCATACCACCAGCTTTTATGCATATACTCAGCAAAAATGAAGAGCCTGCTGTTGTTTCCAAGACTACCATGTTCAAATTCTGCACTCGCTGCATTAACGGCTTCTTTGGGGTAAAATAAAAAACCCTCCTCATCCATCTCATTTGGATAGAAATCTTGCATTCCATTTACTTTAGAATAGAACTGAATGAAATCTTCAGGCAAACTAAAAGACCTTTCCGGTTGAATCAAATTCATTTCTATAATCATGGTAGAGGGATTTACTACACGTTGGGTTATCCATCGCTCCGATAATAGGTCAATCGACAATGTTAGGGACTTTGATGTCATATTAATATTCAATCTCCTTTGTCATAAATTTTTCTTTACTATTGGCGATTCATTGCTTGTCATGTTCCTTCAAAGCTACCCGAAAAAATAAGCTCAGCGTTCCCTTCCTCCAACCGCCATCCGCCAGCTGCAATTTCTGCTTCCAGTTCTCCGGCATCCCAGCCACAATAACCAATGCAAATTTTAATAAAGCGTTCATCAATGCGCTGTTGGCTGATGTGTGTAATGGCCATTGCAAAATCTCCACCGAAATAAATGTCATTGCTCACAAGCGTACCGCCGGGAATAAGGCCTGCACGGCGGTGAATAAAATAAAGATGCTCTTTGTCTACGGGCCCTCCCATGTACAATGGAAAGGATGGGCAGTGACTATACTCTGCCAAAGCGTTTAAGGGTCTTTCAAATTGCTGATTGATGATCAGGCCAAGGGCTCCCCTTTCATTATACTCAGCAATAAAAATAACGGCGTTATTAAAGTCGGGATCGTTTGGAGTTGTATTGATCAATAGTTTTCCGGCGCATGGTTGCATGGAAATAAAATTAGGACAAAGAAGGGGAAGAAGGCGCAATGTAGCTCAACGATTGGCTGGAAGATACTCGTACATTACCTGGAAGGCTACTGTTTTTAATTCTGGCATCAGTTGACCAATGGGAAGTTCAAGCCGCTGCGGGGTGGGCTCACAAAAAGAAAATTTCCTTCCGTTGT
This sequence comes from Chitinophagaceae bacterium, assembly GCA_043737055.1. Lineage (GTDB taxonomy): Bacteria > Bacteroidota > Bacteroidia > Chitinophagales > Chitinophagaceae > Ferruginibacter. Next base: position 11,783 of record JAYTBG010000113.1, read on the forward strand.
AAACCACTGGTATACCAATTGGTTTGCGTA
>JAYTBG010000114.1:0-1989 GCA_043737055.1 Chitinophagaceae bacterium
CCTGCAGGAAGTAATACAGGCCAGCAAATCATGGTCGCTTGGGCTGGCGCTGCAATTTGTAAATATGAAGAGTTAGACCCTTTTTAGGAGGCAAAAAAGCCTTACATTTGCGCTTTAATAACTGATGTACGGCAAAATCCGTACAATAAAACAACTAAAATGAAGCAAGACATTCACCCGAAGAACTACAGAATGGTAGTTTTTAAAGACATGAGTAACGGTACCACTTTTTTAAGCCGTTCAACAGCAGACAGCAGGGAAACAATTGTATTTGAGGAAGATGGCCAAGAATACCCGGTTATTAAACTGGAGATATCAAATACTTCTCACCCGTTCTATACCGGTAAGAATGTATTGGTGGATACCGCAGGTCGTATTGATAAATTTAAAAAACGTTACGAAAAGAAGGCTAAATAATTGGTATAGATATTTTCTCTACCACAAGTTTGTTTTTCATGGCTATACTTTGAAGTCCCTCCGGTTTACCGGGGGGATTTTTCGTATCACCCATTCTATTTTTTCTCCAATCACCGAATGAGCAAATCATTTTCATTATTTTTATCTGAATGAATATTTTCTTAGATGAGAGTGGGGTGAGTGCAGGATTGCTGCCCTTTACCCTAACACGCCATTTGGCAGACATTCGCATTGGAATATTAACCATCAGGGAAAAATGGGAGCTGCTTACCGGCCTTACGGTGGTAACAAAACCCATATTACAAAATGCAGACAGCTTACGAGTGCCTGCTAACATCATTCCCACAGCAAGTTCGGTAGACCACATTTTAAAATCGTTCCAGGACAAAACCCCGTTTACCGAAAATGAAGCCCTCAGAATGCTTCACCGGCCCTGGCAAATATTTCAATTCAACGACTGGGCGTTAAGACATGATTTTGAAAGTTTAACGGCTGGAAAGACGTCTGTTGCTATTTCTTCCAGCAACCAATGCATCAAGGAGAATCAAATTTTTATAGAGCAAGATGCCGTGGTTGAGTACTGCACATTAAATGCTTCCACAGGCCCTATTTATATTGGCAAAAGTGCAGTGCTCATGGAGGGCACGCATATTCGGGGTCCGTTTGCAGCGTGCGAAGGATCAGTAGTAAAAATGGGGGCAAAGATTTATGGCGCCACCACGCTGGGACCATTTTGCGTGGCCGGGGGGGAAATAAAAAATAGTGTGCTGTTTGGCTTTAGCAACAAAGCCCACGAGGGCTATCTTGGCGACAGTGTGATTGGCGAATGGTGTAACCTCGGAGCCGGTACCAGCAACAGTAATGTGAAAAATACCGGCGGAGAAATTTCCTATTTCCGATCTGGTAATTCAACTGCAGAGCCTGCAGGCACTAAAGCTGGTTTGCTTATGGGCGATTACAGCCGTTGCGCCATTAACAGCTCTTTTAACACCGGCAGCGTTGTGGGCGTATGTTGCAATATCTTTGGGGGGCGGCTCGCTAAATATATTCCTGATTTTTCATGGGGTAATGAACGCTACATTTTTGTAAAGGCGATACAAGATATAAGCAATTGGAAAAAAATGAAAGGGCATCAAGTAACGCCAGCTGAAATTAATTTACTTAAACAGTTATACTCAAATACACCATAAACAAACAATATGCGCAAACAAATAGCTGCTGCCAACTGGAAAATGAACCTAAGCCTTTTGCAGGCAGAAGAACTTATTAAAGCCCTCGTGGAAAGCAACATTTCTTTGAAAGAAAATCAGCTGGTACTCTTTGCTGTACCCTTTCCCTACATCATGGCCATCAAACAGCTCTTAGATGGTAAACAAAATCTTTTTGTAGCAGCGCAAAATTCTTCGGCTAATGCAAACGGGGCATACACCGGCGAAGTAAGTGCAGAGATGCTTCAAAGCATTGGCTTAAAATACGTAATCATTGGTCATAGTGAGCGCAGGCAAGGCAATTACGAAACAAATGGGGAGTTGGCTACAAAAGTAAACATAGCCCTTGATCATAAACTGCAAC
>JAYTBG010000115.1:0-25947 GCA_043737055.1 Chitinophagaceae bacterium
CAGTGACTTGATCTCTTGTCGGGTTGGGAAATAGCTCCACATTAGACTCTACCCGACTGCTATTACAAAGGCTGAAAAAATGCTCATCAATAGATACTGATGTAATTCCACAATTTGTTTCAACCTCTACTCTAATAGTGTTGTCCCCCGAAACCCTTGCCTCCTGACGCTAATCCTGATTCTTGAATCCTGTTGGCCAAGTCCAAAGCATCAATATTCGAAGGTACTTTCAGTATTGAATAAAATTCTTTATGGGCCACGGTAATATTATTTGACAACCGTAGTTTTTTAAAAATATCATTCATGTTTTTTCCTGCCAATGGCTCAACAATTATTTCATCAGAATAAAAGATTTCTGTTTGTTGAAGTTTGTAACATGGTTTAATAAAACTTACCTTTCTGCCAGCGTTTTTAATGGCAGCCATAAATGCATTTGCGTCTGTAACTTCTACAATGAGGCAATTATCTTTTTGGCGAATTATACTTTTAGTTTGTTTTGAGTTGGAGTTGCTAAATATGGATGATAAAATTTGGGCATCCTCTGATGATGAGGCTTTTACCAAAAACTTGTTTGGGACTTCTGTTAGATATATTTTTTCACTAAAGGCGTAGTAAAACTTACGATTATCAGGATTTTGTTGGGCCGACAGTAATACGTAAGCAAAAATAATTGCAAGAACACTCATGGTTGATAGAAGAAACTTTCTCATAAATTGGTTATTTACTATTTAGAAATGCATGAAACAAATATTTCCCTATTTCTTACAGCAGCATCATACCAAACCGTGTTAATCATCCCATTACACACAATAAATGTCTTTTCATTATCGCCCGCAACCTTGTACTTAAAATTTATTTTAAATAAGTCCTGCACTTCGGGTCGGAAAAGGTAAGATGAATAGGATCCGTCAATATACTCAGGCTTAAATATGAAAAGCCCTTCAGGAATTTGATACGTTACTACTGTGTCTTTTGATGTCGTTTTATCCAACTCCAGCACAAAGCCAGCCCCAAATACACGATTAGCCTGAACATAACTACCGCATGGGTGGTATCCAATTATTCTTCCCTTCGCTGTTTCAGCAAAGCAGCGAGGAACTTTGTTTTTTTTGCAGCCAGTAATTACAAATACCGCTACCATAATAAAGAATACTTGTTTCATAAAAATTATTTTTATTCTAAGTTGACAACACATGTTGGCAAGATGTTGCATGCGAAGCTGTGCTATTGTTTCAAATTTTGTTTAATATCCGATTCTCAAAATCGCTATTTCTTAACTGCAAATTATTGTAAGCCTAAAAATTGCTGGTAGTGTCTCATAGAGTTTCTTTCAATGCCTATATTGATGTGTGTTGGGTTTAAAACAAACATTCAATTTACTTCTCGGTTGCCTGGCCAGAAATGAGTGAAAAACAAGGAGTAAGAATTGGCTTTGTATAAAACGCTCATAACACGAACTGTTAAGGATAGTGACTTTTTTACAAGTCATACAGGGCCTCCCAAACAAAAAACAGTAAATTCCCTGTTTTTTATTTGGATAATTTAAGTTATGGGTGGGACAGCTTGAAGAAATAACAAAACAGGATGTTATCTACATATCTTTTACAACAACGCATTCCACCTAAACTGTTCCTTCCATTTATTTTGTTCCGGGTCATCGTCGCTTCCCCATTCGCTTGATCTTTCCAGCAGGGTAGCTTTTAAAGAAGTATTGGTGAAATATTTTTTGGCAGTCGCAGGTTTTATTGAAGCTACATCTACTTCATTCACCATTATTTTAGTTGCAATGAAAGAGGTGTACAACCTCGGGATGGTAAGACCGAGCACCATGCCGGGTAAACCATTGATAGAGCAGGGGCCACCGGGAATCATGATTTCTTCAGTGTAAAAAGCAAAAACATATACGCTGTCCATAATTACTCCCACAGCTTTTCGGCAATTGAAACCAGCAATCACCCGATTTTCATTACTGAGTTTCCATTGTATGGCCGGCAAAGAATCTTGTACATTAAAATTACTGCCAAAAACATTTTTTTGCATATTGAATGTAGAACTGGCGTGATCAAAATACCATTTGTTCTCCTCGTCCGACCTCCTGAACCATTCCGGCATTTTTTTAGAAGCCTCATCCCATCGGTCAAACTTGTAAATACTTTTATTATCTGCAAAAGTAAATTTGAAATAGGCTGTCTTAAAATCAGGCATCTGCGCTTTTATCATTTCATCCCAACTATCATTACCCATCGTTTTTTTTACATTGGTTTTTACTTCAAACTCAATGCTGGCCTTGCTAATAAAGTTCTGTGCGGCTGCACGCCCGGTTAGTAAAGTCGCAAAAATGAGCGTAGTTATCAGTGTTCTCATCAGTATTTTATTTTATCTTCTATTTCAAATTTGAGAATTATTTCAAACCGGTTTTATTTTTTTATTTCCTCTTTTGCCTTCGGTGCCTTGTTCTTAAAATCCCATCTAAAACCAAGCATCCAGTAACGTTTCAGGCGGTCATTTCTTTCTTCCCGGTAAATAACGCCGTCAAAATTTCTTTCGATTCCTATGTTTTGGTTTAATATGTCCCTTATCTGCAGGTAGGCTGTAAACTCATTCTTTTTAAACGTTCGCTGCAGCTTGGCGTTCCACAAATTGTTGTTTAAATTTTTCCCTGCCGGAAACGTTTTTTGCCGGTAGTAAAAATTATATTCGCTGTTAAACGACCATACTTTTTTATAGTAAACAGTTCCCTCCGTGGTGAGGGTGTTGGTGCTAAAAAAAGTGACGTCTGATCCTTCATCCGATTTACCTGAAAGGGAAGTTTCATTCCTGTTGTAATTGTATTCGTTGCCAATGCTGATGTCGTATTTTTTATCCTTTGATTTTGATGCATAAACCGATAACCCGCCATTCAGGTTCCTGGTATAATTGGTTACATCGTTTATCACACTTGCAAACTTGCTGAAGTTTGCATTGGGATTAAAATTTAAACGCAGATTTGCCTTCTTCAACTTCATGCCAATACCAGACCATAACCCAATATTCATATTGCCGTCGGTATTAATGGGCTGGGTGATAGTATAGCCAGTTACTGGATTAATATTCCGCTTGTTTGTAATGGCATCACTGGTAAAACTAGTGTTGATGCTAATATATTTCCAACGTTCTGCTAAAAAGTTATAGCTGTTGTTACTAATGCTGAAAGAATTGCTGAACGATTGGTTCAGAAAAGGGTTGCCGATATATTGGTTAAACTGATCGTTGTTATTTCTTAACGGTTGCAACTGGTTCAACGTGGGCTGCTGGGTGCGCCCGGTATAATTAAATCGCAAACTGGAGTTGCTTTTATAATTGTATGTAAATAAAGCGGTGGGAAAAAAGTTAGTGTAATTGCGCAAGCTACTTTTATTATAAGTAAGGTCCTTAAGATCGAACTCTGTGAAACCAATGCCCAGTCCAAAATTGTATTTTATTTTTTTGTCTGAGAAACTGATTTTTGCTGAGGGTTTATTGGTCACAATCTTCTGGTCAAAATCGTTGGATAGAGAATCAATAATCTCATCCCATTTTTCAGTAGCAGCGGTGTAAGCGTACGAGGCCTGGTTGTTCTGCCCAGTATTTACAGATAGTTCATGGCTAAGTTCGAGGGCAAACTTTTTAGACAATGGTTCTGTATACACAATCTTAGAAGTTACAACGCTGGTTGTTTTAACAATGTCTGTAAATTGGTTGCTTTTTCCATTAATGCCCTGGCCGAAATCCTGGTAATCCTGCTGAAGATAGTTTTCGGCTTCTGTGGTTATAACCCGGTAATCTGCGTTAAAGGAAAAGGTTCTTCTGTTCTTTTTAAATTTATGGCGGAACAGTGCAGAGCCTCCAAAAGATTGCTTATCTGAATTTATCGTGGAGCTTCGGTTATTGGTATTTACCAGATTGTTCTTTTCATCGGTCGTAACTGTGCCGGCTATTTCCTCACTTTCTGTGTGATAAATATTTGTACTCAAACTTATTTTAAGACTGTTATTGCTATCTAGTTTCATATCGTATGAACCCGAGATCTTAAAATTGTTTCGGTTCACATGTGTATTGGTTAGATCATTTTTATTTAAGAGCGAATCGGAACCGGCAAATAAGGTCTGCGTAAAATTAATCCTGTTGTTATCATAAACCTGGCTGTTGTATTTTGGAGAAAGGTTTAAAGTGTTTTTATCGTAAAATTTATTGTTGTACTGCAGGCCTGCATTTATGTTGTGAATAAACCCATTTTGAGTGTTTACATAGGGCTCATCGTCTGTTGCGTTTCCCCTGTTGGAAAAAAACATCATATCTCCCTCTTCGGACATTTCCATATTCATTTCATTTCCACCATATTTTTCCATATCCTGCCAGCTCAATCCGTCCTGGCCCGTATTTCCGTTCAGTAAAAACGCTGAAAGCTTTCGTTTTCCTTTGAAGGAACTAAACATCAGGTTGGTATTATAGCGATCGTCGATATCTTTTAATAAGCCACCTGCTGCATCGATCTTGCCGAAGTAGCCGGTCTTTTTATTTTCTTTTAATTTAAGGTTGATTGTTTGTTTACTTAATCCGTCATCAACCCCCGTAAATTCTGCCTGGTCACTTTGCTTTTTAAATACCTGTACTTCCTTTACTGCATCCGCCCGAAGGTTTTTTACAGCCATACCCGGGTCGTCACCAAAAAACTCTTCCCCGTCAACCAGTACTTTTTCTACGGTTTCACCCATGGCTTTTATCTGCCCGTTTTTATCTACCTGTATTCCCGGCATTTTCTTGAGCAATTCTTCTACATTGGCATTGGCACTTACTTTAAAACTATCAGCGGTATAAATGGTAGTATCACCTTTGATGCGAATGGGGTTACCACTTTTTAAAATTACCGCTTCCAGCAATTTACTTTTAGGTGTAACAGCAACCATTGGCAGAGTAGCCCTGCTGGCACTCACTTCCAGATCTTCTACATAATCTGCAAAAGAGGGGTGCATTACCATAAAAATGTAAGGGCCACTTTCTAATCCTGGTAGGGTGTAGCTACCCAATTCATTAGTACGGGCATACCTCAACAGGGTAGAATCTTTCGGCGAAAGGATTGCCACCACTGCGTTTTGTACAAACTTGTTAGAGGTAGTGTCTTTTATAGTACCGGTAACGGTTACAGATTGGGCTTTACAAAAAAGAGTGAGAATGAACAAGACCAGTACGAGACTGATTTTTTTAAACATGTAGTTAGTTTTATTGGTACATTTAGTTAGTCGTATAAAAATCAAGCATTAAACATTACAGGCAAACTAACTATTATTAAATTTACGTTAAAGCCAATGTTATAAACGGCTGCACAACCTTAACCAATGGCATACGAAGACGAACATTTTGTGGAGAGTACCAAACTCGTTTGGAACTATTCTTTTTTCACTGCGGAGGATATTGAAAACTTTCAGCAGGGAGAAATGGAGAATGCATATGAAAGGTTTGGCAGCCATTTAATAACTGTTTTAGAAACGGAAGGATTTTATTTTGCAGTCTGGGCTCCCAATGCCACTGCAGTTTCGGTTATTGGAGAGTTTAATGGTTGGAAAAAGGAAGTGCACCCGCTCTTCGTCCGTTTAGATCATTCAGGTATTTGGGAAGGTTTTATTCCACACCTCACACAAGGCTCACTATACAAATACAGCATCACCGGTTTTGAGGGTATTCAAACAGAAAAGGCTGATCCATTTGCAAACTACGCAGAACTTAGGCCTGGCACCGCTTCTATAGCCTGGCAGTTGAACCATAGCTGGGCAGATGCCGCCTGGATGCAAAACCGGAAGAAAAATAATTCTTTGCATGCGCCATGGTCTGTGTATGAGCTGCACGTTGGCAGTTGGATGCGGCCCGATAAAGACAATGAGGAATGGTACAATAGTTATGACCAACTCACCGAGCGACTTGTGCCCTATGTGAAAGCAATGGGTTTTACGCATGTAGAGTTTATGCCGGTAATGGAACACCCGTATGATGGCAGTTGGGGTTACCAGGGCACTGGTTTTTTTGCAGCCACCTCACGCTATGGGTTACCCGAAGATTTTATGAACCTGGTAGACCAGTTACACCAAAATGATATTGGCGTAATACTGGACTGGGTACCTTCTCACTTTCCTTACGATGCACATGGCTTGTTTAAATTTGACGGTACGCATACGTATGAGTACAATGATATGCGCAAAGGTTTTCATCCAGATTGGAACAGTTACATATTTAATTACAGCAGGGGAGAGGTAAGATCTTTTTTGATTAGCAGTGCTCACTTCTGGATGAAACATTACCACGCAGATGGCATAAGAGTAGATGCGGTAAATTCAATTATAAGACTTGATTTTTCCCGCAAGGCGGGCGAGTGGGAGCCCAATGAATATGGAGGCAATGAAAACATAGAAGCCATCGATTTCTTAAAACGACTTAATAGCATTCTTTACCGGGATTTTCCAGATATTCAAACCATTGCAGAAGAAGCTTCCGATTGGCCAGGAATAACATTGCCGGTAGATAAGGGTGGCTTTGGCTTTGGCATGAAGTGGATGATGGGATGGATGCATGATACTTTTCGCTATTTCAAAAAATTGCCGGAGCAACGGCCTTTTCACCAGGACGATTTGACCTTTAGCATGATGTACTTCTATGATGAAAATTTCATGCTGCCCATTAGCCACGACGAGATTGTACATGGCAAAAGCCCGATGCTTTATAAGATGCCGGGAAATGAATGGGAAAAGTTTGCCAACCTGAGATTATTGTACAGCTACATGTATTTGCACCCCGGTGCTAAGTTGCTCTTTATGGGCAACGAGTTTGGCCAAACCTCCGAGTGGAACTATAAGTCTGAACTGGATTGGGATCTTTTGCAACATGACGCCCATAATAATTTGCAAGAATGTGTTCGCACTTTAAATCACTTATACAAAGATCTGCCTGCGCTGCACGAACTGCAGTTTGATGCGAAAGGCTTTGAATGGGTAGACACAACACACAGGGAGGAAGGCATTTTAATGTTTAAACGTAAGGGCAAAAACAAAGCAGATGACCTCCTTATTATATTTAACATGACCGTGCATCCGCATAGGGGCTGGAAGACGACAGTGGGTGGCAAAACAAGCTGGCAGGAACTATACAATAGTGACAGCACAACTTATTGGGGTAGCGGACACTACATGAATGAAAACATTATATGTACGGCTGTTGATAAAAAACGAAAATTGTACGAAATAAATTTTGATATTCCTGCGTTAGCTGCTATGATATTCTATTAGTCCATGGAATGATAGTTGCTTAATGTTCGTATATATGAAAAACCTCCTACTGGCATCCGCCCTTTTTTGCTGCAGCAATGCATATTCTCAAATCAACAACGACAGCGCTACCTTTTACCTTAATAAGGGCGTGCAGGAAAAAGCAGCCAAGCGAATGCTTGTTGCCCATGAAGCATTTAATAAAGCCATTACTTTTAATCCACAATTGACGGAAGCCTATCTGGCCAATGCCCAGGTTTTGTTAGATATGCGGCGCACTGATAAGGCCCGTGAAAATTTCTCCAGGTTGCATGAGTTACAACCCGCCAATAAGGAAGCCATCAAGGAATTGATGAACCTCTATTTTAATTACCGGCAGTACGATAATGCAATCTCGTTTGCAAAAAAATGTTCCGACTGTGCAGATGCAGACCGCATCAATGGGATGAGTTATTACCAGCAGGAAGATTATGCACAAGCCGAGAAATTTTTGTTATTGGCCGTTAAAAAAAATAGCAACGATGCAGAGGCTACTTATACACTCGCCCGCAACTACCTCGATGTAGAGGAATATAAAAAGGCGGTGCCATGGTACGAAAAATCTATTGCTATGCCAGGTGCAAAAAATGTGTGGATGTATGAGCTGGGTTTACTTTATTACAACAACAACGATTATAAAAATGCAGTAACCGCTTTTGAAAAAGCAGCGGCCAGTGGTTTCGAACAAAAAAATGATTTCCACGAAAATATGGGCTATGCGTCGTTGTATGCCGGCGACTATAGCAAAGGAGAACAATTGCTACTTGGCATCTTGAAAAGAAAGCCCAACAACACAACGCTCCTAAGAGACATGTCTGAGATTTTTTACCAGCAAAAGCAGTACGATAAATCACTCGAGTATTGTCAAAAGCTTATGCAGATAGACGCTAAAGATGGCAAGGCACTGTATCAAGCCGGTCTTTGTTTTCAAAAGAAAGGGGAGAAAGACCGTGGCCAGCAAATGTGCGATAAGGCAATAGAAATGGATCCTTCCCTGGCTAATCTAAAAAGAAAAAAGGAAATGCCGGGCATGTAAAAGTATTTGTTTACCCAACCTCCAAACATGAGAAACGTAAAAACTTACAAAGGCAGCGCTGCGTTCAGTGTAGCCCAATTAGTTACCTCACAGGAACTCAGTGAAATGCTTACTTTCATAAAAAACTTTAAGCTCAAGTACAGCGGCAGAAAGGGAGGCATACTTCGGAAAAAGAAGTAACTGGTTTTACTACATCAAAACGGTATTCCTGTGGCGACAGTTATTTTTCCCTTTTTTATTTTACATCCAGTTCTCTTTTAAAATTGTCTATCTCGTTGTAAAAAGAACGGGCTTCCAGCAATGCTGTCCACTCCTGGCTACTAAACAACACCTTGAACCATTTCTTATGAGCATTTTCAATCCTGATATTGAAGTAAAGCCATAGAGACGCAATGCTAAATAGTGAAAATACCGGCACTGTTATCAGCCAGAATGCCAGGGGATTCGCCTGGATCATATCTACCGATAAAAACCAACTACAATAAAACGGACTTTGCAGAAACAAAATTCGAGCTATGCGAATGGTGCCTGTTTGAAGCCGGCTTAATTTTTCCTGGGCTTGTACCACTGAATCGGTATTTGAAATTTCCTTTAACAAAAGCACCTGCCGGATATACACAATCACGGCGACAAATGTAATGATGGCAATGGCCGAAGCAGAGACCACGAAAAAAATCTTACCCCAGCTAAGTGAGTGAAGAACGAGGTACCCCAGTAGAAGCACCCAGGCCATGCCGAGGATACTCAACACTGTATTGTAGCTGGCAAGTTTCCCAAGTGTTGTATTCGCTTTCAGCTTCTGATGCATTTCGAAACTTTGAAGATTGAGTGCCCAGGACTGCAGGTTTAGCAATCGTGCCTGTTCCAATTTTTCATCGTACTGCCTCCAGATGGCGTTCAATTCTACATCCTCCATACTCTTATTTTTTAGTTGTGAGAAATTGTTGTTTAAGTTTTTCTTTGCTCCGGCTAATGCGGGTGGCGACATTTGTTTCGCTTATGCCGAGTATCTCCGAAATTTCTTTGTAGGATTTTGCTTCCAACCACAGCAGCACCAACGCCTTGTCCAACTCCTTTAGTTGAGCAATGAAGTGCAGCAGTAGTCGCAGATTCTCTTCCGTTGCTGCATCGGGCGCAGCAGGCTCTTCAATATTTATGTGAAATTCAGAGATCGGTGAAACAGGCAACGCCCTTTTTCCACTACGGTAATAGCTGATTGCAACATTTAATGCCACACGGTACATCCAGGTGGAGAATTTATAATCAGGGTTAAAGTTTTTTCCTGCCTTCCAAAGATTGTACACGATTTCTTGCGCAAGGTCTTCACGGTCGTGAGCGTTTTTGCAATACGAACTACAGATCTTGATGATAATGCCCTTGTTGGCTTCTATCAGGTAAAGGAAATTAGCTTGCGATGCTTCCGTATCCATGAATAACTGCGATGGGTTTATAGTATGATTCGCAGGAATTAAAAATAATCACAGTGAGTGAGATATTTTTTTATCGTTTGAGGGAGGGGAAGGGAGGAAAGGTGAAAGGTGAAAGGTCAAAGCTGAAAGGTCAAAAGCGAAACTTTCAAAACGCTAAAACAACTTTCAAAGTGAAAAACCCTTAAACGTTAAACCTTAAACCTCAGACCAACCTTGAACTTCTTGAACGTTGAACCTTTGAACGTTGAACCTCTTGAACCAACCCCTAATTCATCATCAATACATTCACGCTTCTTTGCAAAATATTGAAGGCAATTTCAGCCATCAGGTTTTCTTTATCGAGGGTGGGATTTACTTCCGTTATTTCGAAGCAGCAAATTTTCCTGTTTTGCATAAACTTGCTTATCAGGTCTTCGGCTTCTCTTTCTTTAAGTCCATTACTCACCGGTGTGCCCGTGCCTTTGCTGATGGCAGAATCCAGGCTATCTACATCGAAACTCACATAAATATCTGTGCAATCGCTCAAATAGCGGAGTACTTTCCGGCTGACATTCTCGGCACCTATACGCCGGACCTCGGCCGTAGTTACCACCTTGATGCCGTGTTTTTCAATCAGGAATTTTTCTTCTTTTTCATAATCCCGCAGCGAAATAAAGACGACATCTTCCGGTAAAACCTTTTGTGGAATGTTCCCTATACTTTTTAATTGATTCCAAAGCTGTGCGGTCTTTTCATCCAACTCATGTGTACGACTTTCCTGGTTATCATCTGCAATGGCAGCGGCCAGCGGCATTCCGTGCATATTGCCTGAGGGTGTGGTATAAGGAGTATGCATATCTGCATGGGCGTCTATCCAAATTACCCCAAGCTTACTTTTTGGTTTGGCTATTTTGATACCAGCGATGGTGCCTCCTGCATTGCTATGATCCCCGCTAAGTACCACGGGGAAAAAATTGCTCCTGATACTTTCGCTCACTGCTTTTGCAATACTTTCATTCATGGCCAAAACCCCATGTATACGCTTGGCATAGGGTGAGTGAATGGGCTCAAACAACAGGTCGTTTGGCGCCGCTATTTTTTCTGAAGGAAAATGTACAAAGAAGTTGCTCATAAAATCGAGCGCCGCTATTTTGATCGCATCTACTCCCATACTGGCACCACGGGTTCCAGCACCAATCTCCGACGGAGCCTCAATAATTTTTATATTCTTCATATGGTGAATTTAGCAGTTGTTTTTTCTTGGGTATAGAGTACTAAGTATTGAGTATAGAGTATAGAGTATTTAGTATTTAGACACGAGACTTCTGGGTTGTTAGATGCCTTCAAAATCAAACATCACAAATCCGAAATCACAAATCAGAAATCATAAATCACATCCCAAATCACACATCCCAAAATCATACATCACAAATCACAAATCATAAATCCGAAATCACACATCCTTCAAAGGGTTTTCCCCCCTTAGGGTTCCGAGGGTTTTTAGAATCCTAAAACGGGTAAACATGTCTTCGCTGTACCAATTTTGTTGTCTTGTTTTTTTGATGACCTCAGTGTGCACCTGCATGCCGTAGGCAAAAGCCTTCATATCTTCTTTAGTTTTCCAAACACTAAACGTGGCCTGCTTTATCCAGGGTATTTCGCCCACACCTGCAGAAAAAAGAAAGCCCTTTGCAACACGCATCTCATTGGCCACAGGCGCTACATTTTCCCAAAAATAAGAAAGCTTGTTTAACCGGATGGTAGCTCTTGTTAGAATGGCAACGGCACCTTCGTAGGGAGACTTTGCCGGCAATGCGCCAAAGGCTTTTTTACCATCCCAGAAGCCGTGACTTTCTATTGCTTCCATTAAGATAGTATAGGTCTCGCACTTAAAGAAGGATAGCCAGCCCGCAATAAAACTGCCTGCAAACTTTTGCACAGCATCAGCAGCTTCAAGCGATTCAAGCTGAGCGTTAAAATCATCTTGAACAGTTAAGATAGCCCATTGCTGCCAATCGGGTGACTTATCAAATGTTCCATTTTTGCCGGAGCCCATTAATTTATAAAAAGAAATGTGTTTGTTAAACCACAACGGAAAATGAAATACAGCCATGGCAAGCACAGCAAAAGGAACAAAACTTTTTGGGTACCGTATAATAGTGAGCGAAACAAGCTGCATAAAGAATTTGCAAGATAGGGATTGCCCTTCACCAAAAAAAAGGCTGTGGAGGAACCAGGGGTTTTGGCATAAAAAAACCACCGGGAACCCGGTGGCTAAAAATATTGTATGCTTTATTTAAAACTGCTCCAGCTTGCTAAAAAAGAAGTTGCCTTCAATGCCAGCGTTCTCATCACTATCACTTCCATGAACAGCATTTTCGCCAATAGAGGCGGCATATAGTTTACGGATGGTACCTTCTTCTGCCTGGGCAGGATTGGTGGCGCCAATTAGTTTGCGAAAATCTTCTACCGCATTGTCTTTTTCAAGAATGGCTGCAAAAATGGGACCGCTGCTCATAAACTCAACAAGCTCTCCGTAGAAAGGACGCTCCTTATGTATTTCGTAAAACTGCCCTGCTTTTTCCTTGCTAAGCTGCGTCAATTTTAGCGCTGCTATGCGAAAACCTGCGGCATTTATCATAGATAAAATAGCACCGGCATTACCTTTCCTGGTGGCATCGGGCTTAATCATAGTGAATGTTCTGTTGCTCATCGTTGTAATTTTGGGCGCAAAGATAACAATCCTGTCAATTAGCAGTAGGGCTAATTTGCTTATTAGCTAATTAACCCTACTTTTGCGCCTCGTTATGCAGTCTATATCCGCTATATATTCAGAATTATCTATACCAAAGAAGGTTGTTATCACCATGCACCAGAAGCCCGATGGAGATGCCATGGGGTCTACGCTGGCGTTGTATCATGTACTCACTAAAATGGGGCACGAGGTGTTGGTGATTTCACCTACAAACTGGACCAGTTTTTTAGACTGGATGCCGGGGAGTAAAGCGGTGATGGACTACGAAAGAAATGTGGAAGCTGCTGATGCGATTATTGAAAACGCTGAATGGATTTTTTGTCTTGATTTTAATACCTTAAACCGAACCCGAAAAATGGAAACGGTTTTATTAGCGGCCAAGGGGAAGCGGATTTTGATAGACCATCACAGGGAGCCACAGACAGAGGTTTTTGCGTATGGCATTAGCGACACCAGCAAAAGCAGCACTGCCGAGATGGTGTATGATTTTATTGTAGACTCAGGTAATGGTGATTTGATTACCGAAGAAATAGCAGAGTGCATTTACACAGGTGTAATGACGGATTCAGGTTCTTTCAGGTTTCCGTCTACAACGGCCAACGTACACAGGCTGGTTGCATTTTTAAAAGACAAAGGCCTTCAGCATAGTAAAGTGCACGAGGCTATTTACGATAATTTTTCAGAAACAAGGTTGCGCTTCATAGGTAATGTATTGCTCAACAGGATGGAGGTTTTTTACGAATACAACACGGCGCTCATTGCCATACCGCATGCAGATCTATTAAAGTATGATATTAAAACCGGCGATACCGAAGGATTAGTCAACTATCCGTTAAGCATTGAAGGAATTAAGATGGCTGCCATTATCATCGACAGGGGAGAAGAAAGAAAATGTTCTTTTCGCAGCAAGGGCGACGTAGATGTAAATACTTTTGCCAGGAAATATTTTGGCGGGGGCGGACATTTTAATGCAGCCGGTGGCCAAACAACGGATACACTGGACAATGCAGTTCATCTTTTTGTAACCGCAATGAAAGAAAACAGGGATATTTTATCAACCTATCAATTTTAAAACAAACAATAAAAGTAAAATGAGAAAAGTTTCATTGGTATTAGTAATGGCAATTATTGCCCTATCTGCCTGCAAAGAGTCTTTTAAAAAAGGCGATGAAGGCATTGAATACAAAATCATTTCATCTGGCAGCGGTGAAAAAGTGGCCTACGGACAATTTATGCAAATGCAAATTGCCCAGCTCTACAACGACGGCAAAAAAGATTCTCTAATATCTGACACCAGGACGTCTCCACAAGGACCTGCTTTTGAAGTATTAGATTCTGCAAATATGCCGCCGGCCTATTTTAAAATTTTGAGCCAGCTAAAAAAAGGTGACAGTCTTGTGATTCGTATTATGGTGGACAGTGCATTTAAAAATGCTCCACAAGGAATTCCTGCTTTCTTTAAAAAAGGAAATTTCCTTTTTACAACTGCCAGAGTGGAAAATATTTTCAAAACCCGTGAGCAGGCAGACAGCGCAAGAAACAAGGCTATGGCCGGCGTACAGGAAAAACAAAAAGTACTGGATGCAGAGCAAATTAAAAAAGATGACAAAACGCTCACCGATTTTTTTGCAAAAAACAACATCCAGGCTGTAAAAGCTCCACAGGGTACTTACGTGCAAATCCTTACACCTGGCACTGGTGCTAATTTAGATACCAGCGCTGTAGCAAAAGTGAATTACACCGGCAAAACCATGGAAGGAAAAGCATTCGATTCTAACACTGACCCTGCCTTCAACCATGTACAACCTTTCCTTGTAAATATGACTTCTGACCAATCGCTAGGGCAGGGCGTTATTCCAGGTTGGACAGATGGAATGAAACTGTTGAATAAAGGTGCTAAGGCAAAATTCTACATTCCTTCATCTCTGGCCTATGGCTCAACGGGTGCCGGCCAGGATATAAAACCAAATTCAATTTTAGTTTTCGATATCGAAGTGGTGGAGGTACTCAATAAAACGCAAGCAGTTGCAGCGATGCAGCAGGAGCGCAAAATGATGGAAGCCATGCAAAAGAAATACATGGATAGCATGCAAAAAGTAAACCCACAGCCACAACAACCAGGTGGCCCTCAATAAATAATTAAGCACCTACTTAAAAAGCCGTTTCATTTAGATGAAGCGGCTTTTTTAATGTAATTACTGTTTAAGTAAATAGTAAAATTACTGATTAAAAAAGTTCATTGTAAATTAACATTGCTCAAAACCCTTACTGACAGGCCATTTTTAATCTTCAGAGTTGTGCATAGGTAGAAGATTTAGAATACCCGCTTGTTGCTCTAGATTGGTAAAAGTAAGTTCATATTGTTAACTAACTCTTTACCTTCTTACTGAAAACTTATGAACAAAAATGCTGTACTTGTTTCGTACCTGTTTCCTCTATTACTCAGTCTGCTGTTTTCTGCTTCAAAAACTTATTGCCAAAACACCGCCTTACACTCCGTTGTACAACTCTGGCAATTTTGTAAAAACTATTGACCTTACTAAACCAGTAGGCGAAATAGCGGGCTCTGAAATCGTGACCGGTTCGGGGGGTATAGCCTATACTATTCCTATTTACACTCCGCCAGGTACTAATGGTCTGCAGCCCTCTATTAGTTTAAGCTACAATAGCCAGGGAGACTCGGGTATTGCTGGTTTTGGTTGGAATATCTCAGGCCTTTATGCCATCAGCCGAACAGGTAAAAATATTTACCATAATGGAGTTGTGCAACCTGTGCAATACACAGCAGCCGATGATGTATTTCTATTAGATGGTATGCGGCTTAATGTTATTACCGGTGCGAATGGGGCGAATGGAACTGTATACGCCGGAGAATCAGAGACATTTGCAAAAATCATTTCTTTTACGACAGGCTCTCCCAATAACCCTAACTGGTTTCAGGTGACAGCAAAAGATGGATCTGTTATGGAGTTTGGAAATTCTACTGATTCCCGTTTTCTCACTGATGACGGCAATAGCATTTTGATGTGGCGTCTAAATAAGATGATCGACGTTAATGGCAATTATATTGAGTTTAAGTATGACAACAGCAACAGGAGCAGCAGAATACAGCAAATCCTTTACACAGGTAATGTAACCCAAGGCCTGGCTCCATATAACCAGATAAATTTCTTATACCGTTTTCGAAATGAACGATCTGTCGGTTATGAGGCAGGATCCTCAATTAACGCCCAGTACCTGTTAGACAAGGTGCAAATAATTCATACTAACGATATAGGTGCAAACGAAACTGTAAAAACTTACAAACTAAATTATGGATTTGACAATGTCAATTCATTGTTGAAAGAGATTGTTGAATTCGGGGGAGACGAAGGTTCTCCATCTTTAAACAGTACAATTTTTTTGTATGGCGACCAGCCTGACAACTACACCTCTATAGAGACAATCACTGTTGGAAGTGCCAACAGTGATTTATTCACCGGAGATTATGATGGCGATGGGATCTCTGACATACTTGAAGCAAATTTCACAACTACTAATAGTTACAAACGACACACAAACTATTCAATTCTAAAACGCTTTACCAATGGAAGTTCTCCACTTTTGATGTATAGTGCGAACATCAATGATGCATTTATTGCTCAAGGGCAATACAAAAATTTGTACAACTTTCTTTCAGCAGATTATAATAAAGACGGTAGAGATGACGTATTATACATTGCTGGTTCTTTGGGCGAAAACTACACTAGCTTATTTCTTAATAAGGTGGTATTAAACAAAACCACCGGTACCGGCTTTCCTTTTAATTCCTCTAGCTTTACACAACAAGATATTCCCTATCCCATATCACAGGGCTATCACTATTTATATATAAAAACAACTCAAAAATATTTTGCTTCCGGTGATTTTGATGGCGATGGTAACCAAGACTACCTCTTGTTTTTACAGACAAGGCCATTAAACCAATATAAGGCATTTTTTACCAGCCCCGGCAAAGGCGAAATAAACCTTGAAATCAATAATTTTGGTGTTGGAACAAACCCTTACGTCAATCACTCTTACCCGTTAACCATTTGTGATGCAGATCAAATAATTCCCATAGACTTTAATGGCGATGGCGACATGGAATTATTAATTGTAAAAGGAAACACAAGTTTTGTTTTAGACATTGTTCGGGTTCCTGTGTCGACTGGATATAATTTCACAGCATCAGTTATATATAGCACCCAGACGATCAATAAAAATTGCCGAGTTTACCCCGGAGATTTTAACGGAGATCGCAAGACCGATCTTTTGATGCACTATGATAATAATACCTGGGGAATATTGCATGCCACCGGAGTTTCCTTTCTTGCTACAGCGTTCACCTTTCAGCAGCCGGTATTAGTAAATGGATATGACGTATTTGATAAAATTGGTGTAGCAGATTTTAATGGAGATGGAAAAACAGACATAGTGCATTGGTATAATTTTTCTAATGCCTCCAGGCTTGCATTTTATTACAGCAAAGGCCAGCAATCACTTATACCTTTTTATTACGAACAATATAGTTATGCCAAGGGCGTAGCAAGTTTAGACTTGGTGATGGGAGATTTTAATGGGGATGGACGGACGGACCTTGTAAACAGGGGCCCCTATAGCACCGAGTTTCTTTATATTAAACCTTTCGGTCAGGAACGTCTGTTAAAAAAAATAACTACCGGCCACAATGTTACAACCTCGTTTGATTATAAATTACTGACAGATAAATCCACCTATCCTTACATTTACGAAAGAACGATTTCCCTGGACGATCCGATAAATCAAAATCCTTTTAACTACGTGCAACTCCCAATGTACGCACTGTCGGCTATGACAATACCAGATGGTGTTGGTGGCAATAATATTACGGAATATAAATATGAAAATGCAGTGGTGCACCGGGCTGCGAAAGGATTTTTAGGATTTAGAAAAGTAACTGCCGTAAATAATGTATCAGGAACAACATCAGTTTCCGAAAATCAAATCAATACCCAGTTTGCTCTTCTATACCCAGTGAAACAAACTGCCTCTTTAACTTCCAACAGTTCACTATTGTCGGAGTCGTCTATTAACAATTCATTTGTCGACCTATCCACGGGCTTTTTAGATAAAAGATATTTTCAACGAATAGATAGGACGCTGAGTATAGACCATTTGAATGCCAATGCCTCTGAATCGTTAAACACTTACGATGCTTTCGGAAATGTAACGGCCAACGTTTCGAAACTGGGCTATATGAACGGCAGTACTGTTACAGCCATTGAAACCACCAACGCCAACGCAACTTATGGAATACATAATACACCCGTGCCCGCAAAGCCTAGTAGCGTAACTGTCACCAACACAAGAACTGGGATGCCTGCCATCAGTGCCACAAAAAGTTATATTTACACAACAAACGGGCTGCTTCAATCCGAAACATCTTTTTATGGGTTGCCCAAAGCTGTCACCACTTCATTTACCTATAATGCTTTTGGCAATCCCCTTTCACAGACCACTAGTACGGCTGGGCTTAGCAATAGCATTACTACGAATAGTTTTGATCCAAAGGGCAGATTTGCTACCCAAATTCAAAGGGCTCCGGGAACGCTTATAGAGCAAACGGAAAGTACAACGATGGATGGAAGATGGGGCAAACCAACCAATAGCACAAGCACCGACTGTTTAACCTCTACATATTTGTATGATGCCTTTGGCGAATTAAGTCAAACAACTTTGCCTGATGGCAACATAATCACAACAACAGATACGTGGCTGGTAAATTCCAATTCTCTTTTCTACTCAACTACCCACGCTACGGGTGGTAGCCCTGATAGCCGGGTATATTTTGATAAATTTGGAAGGCAATATAAGAGTGAGAAAAAAAGCTTTGCTTCCCAATCGGCTAATTGGCACACTGTATTAACTACGTATAATAACAAGGGGGGCATTAACGGTAAAACCAATTCCTTTTTTCCACTAACAGAATCTGCAAGGATCACTAATTTTCAATATGATATTTATGGACGTCCCATTGGCCAAACAAACCATACAGGTACTGCAACCATTGCCTATGCATCCCTTGGAAATGGAAATACAAAGGTTACGGCCACAGACCCTTCCGGGCAGGTATCAGAAAAAATAACCGATGCCAGCGGAAAAGTCATATCTGCAAAAGACAATGGAGGGGAATTATTTTATACTCACGATAGCAGGGGAAAACAAACAGAAGTGAAGCATGGATTTACAACAGTTATCAGTTCAGCTTACGACGATTACGGCAACCAGGTTAGCCTTACTGATTTGAATGCTGGCACCATAACGTACAACTATGATGCTTATGGCCGCCTGGCTCAACAAATAGACGCTAAGGGTAATACCACTACAATGGCTAATGATGGATTAAGCCGGATGATTTCCAAAACAATTGCAGAAGGAACAACAACATATGCTTACTACAAAAATCCATTGTTAGGATGCAGCAATAATAATCTTACCCAGGTTAATAATTTTAATGGCATTGTTAGAAATTATAAATATGGTGAGTTTGCAAGGTTAAACAGGGTGATACAGACCGGTACTGCCGATGGGCTGACACATGCTACAAACTACGGGTATGATATCTATGGTGCACTTATATCTACAACCTATCCCTCTGGTATAATTGAGCATAATACCTATGATGTAAATGGCTACGTAATTAAAAAATCGGCAAGCGGCACAGGTTTATCCGCTACCACTGATTTATATTATAACCCTGTAGTAGATGGAGAAGGTAAAATGATTGCATACACACTAGGCAATGGTAAAACCACTACGAAAACATTCAATAATGATTTCCCTCTATCAAGTGTAACACCTGCTGTACAAAACCTAAGCTATAATTTCCAGGCAAATACCGGGAATTTACTTCAGCGAACAGATGCATTGGCTGGCCAATCAGAAACGTTTACTTACGATAATTTAAACAGGCTTACTGGGGCTACTGTTAATAACAATGTGCAATTTGCATTAACGTACGATGGAGGTAATGCTAACAGTATGGGAAATATTGAAACCAAAACAGATGCTGGTTATTACAAATACAGGTCTGATAAAAAACATGCGGTAGCCTATATAACAGCAACACCGGTTTCGGGGCAGTCTCCGGTAACGCCCACACCGGTTTCGAGCATTTCTCAAGATGAGCAGAACATCACCTACACTTCTTTTTTTAAAAACCTATAACATTACAGAGAATAACTTATCAAGCTCCGCCCCTTCCCTGAGTTTTGCCTATGGTGCAGATTATGAAAGAGTAATGGGAACCACCATAATGGGACGTGCCCGGGAAACAAGGTATTACGACGGTAGTTACGAGGAGCAGAAAATAAACAGTGGTGCAGTAACAAGTATTCATTATGTAACAGGTGGTGATGGTTTGTCTGCTATGCTTATTACAGAAAATGGCGTAACTATTCCTTACTATACATACAGCGATTATCTAGGCAGCATATTAACAGTTACTAATGCCGCAGGAACTGTGGTGGCAACACAAAATTTTGATGCCTGGGGTAGACATAGAAATCCAACGAACTGGAACCAACACGGAAATTTTGGCCTCACGCAAACCTGGCTTTACCGGGGTTTTACTGGCCACGAAATGTTGCCAAATTTCGCCTTAATTAATATGAATGGCCGCATGTACGATCCTATACTTGGCCGTATGATAAGCCCGGATAATTATGTTGCTACCCCTTACGGAACGCAAGGGTATAACAGGTATACCTATGCGCTGAATAACCCGTTGAAGTTTACGGATCCTGATGGGAATAATCCGCTAATCGTGATACCCATATTAATTGGGGCATTTGTAAAAGGAATGCAGTATGATATGTCTGGACAGGGAACTTTTTTAGGAGGATTTTGGAGAGGTGCTGCCGTTGGAGCCGCTACCGCATATTTAGGAGGAATAGGAGGAGGTAGCTTCTTAGCGAATGTTGCCTGGGGGGCCGGAGAAGGTATATTAGCAAATGGGTTGTCCAATGCCCTAGACGGTGAGGCATTTTTTAGTGATGCCGGAAAAGCTGCTATAATTGGAGGCGCTTTTGCAGCGGTTACTTCGGGAATAGAGTCTCTTAAAAATGCTGCCGATCACGACGGATTTGGAACAAACATAGGAAGATTTAAAAAGCTTGTGAACGAAGCCTCAAAGTCAAAATTCCCTGGTGTTGTCAATAAGGAAGGTGCCCAGAAGGTTTCAACATTTTGGAACAAACGTTTTGGTGGGCCGAAAGTTAAATTTTCTTATTTGGGAGATGGACATGGCAATGCTTGGACGGACTTATCTGGTGAAATCGATATCCCTTATGCCGATCTTAAACTCGGGGCTAAATTTAATCTGGCAACAATATCCCATGAAACTGCCCATTTTTATAAAACGGGAATGTGGATAACTGAAAATGGAATCAAATACTTTGTTGCAAATCCAAAAACCGTTGTGAATACTAATATTATCGCTACTCACGGGACAGTGGGGTACTATGACGCAATTCGAAATGCAGGAAGATATCACTCTGGATTTTCTACCTTAATTGATAAAGCGGGTAACACACAGTGGAGAAATACTGCTTGGCGAAGTTATGGTTGGCAAAAATGGATATATCAACTCCCAAAAAGGTTTTTTTAAAATAATCTACTGTGAAAGTATTTGTATTTGTTATAGCAATAATGTTATTAAAAGGATGTTCGATAAAAAATTCCTTAAATGAAGAAACAAAAATTGTCTTTACGGCAAATAATATTGATAATTGTCTGTCTTCAACAAATGATACTAAAGTTTTTCTAACTGTTTCTAATGGTTCGAATGAAGATTTATTAATCCGGACGACAAATGTTTTTCTTGAGTGTAAGATCATAAATGAAGACGGCGATACATTAAAACCAGATTATAAAATTGCACATAGTAGAGATTGGTCTGATAAACCCTATTATTTAGTCAAAGCCCATGATAGCATAAATATTAGTAGTGTTATACAAAAACTTTTTTATTACAAATTAATGCAAGGTCAAAAGTATAAATGTGAACTTACTTACTATAATGATTTTAAAGAATTTAGAAAAAGTCAGAAAGAGTTTAAAAAAGTTAAAATGTTTAGAGGTAAAGTAATACTCAAGCCATTTTACTTTGAGGTATGCGAAGGCATTTAAAATGCAAAATTTATATGAACAACAAACTAATCTTATCCATCATATTTATCTGTTTATTCTCCTCTTGCAAAAAAGAAAACCAGAAAACCTGCTGGAACCCTGTACAAAATGGTGGTATTATTCCTGGGCAGATATGTGATAAAAGCCAACAAGAAATGCAGGAGCAATTTGGCAACCAGTATTTGTTTGTACGCACCAGTGAGCCCAGGTATTGCTGGCGGTTTAACGAAGCGAATACGAATACCTATTTTTATCGCCGGGATGTAACCCAGTCAATGGTAGATAATTTTTGGCGGCCACTTCGTTATGAAAGTGTAAAAGTATCCTGCAATAGTTTTTGTAACTGGGAAATATTAATGCACTCCCGGAGTAAAATTACAGGGCAGTTTAGGAATACAACTCTTATGAAAGAAACTTATACCACTGACACTTGCTCCAAACTGTTTACAGGAAGGTTAGTGGTAACAAAGGAAACACCAGATTCTATTTTTACATCTACCTACAGCAAAGAATTTTAAATTACTCACCCCATAATTTCCGCCATGAAACACAAAATTATTTTTTTAGTGGTCTTCGTTTTTGCAGGCTTTACAACTATTGCACAGCAACTGCCTTGGGGTAGTTGTGGTATTGTCTACATCCACGACGAAACAGGCAGTCGTAAAAGGAGACTTTATTTCTGCAACAACGGTCCTCCGTATCCGCAGCGGCAGGGAGTGATCACTGGTAAGGCTCCAGAGCAGGAGCAACTGTTACAAAAAGGAGAGACTTCTATGGAGTTCCAGGAAGTGGATGCTTTGTATCCCAATCCTACTACTGGTATATTTTTTATAACTTTCAGTAAATCCCTGGATGACGCAGCTATTAGCATTACAGATTTAAATGGTAAAACGGTTCAGCAATTTAAAGCATCAGGCATAAAACTCACTTGCAATTTATCTTCGGTTGCGGCAGGTACTTACTTTGTGCGTATTGAAGAAGCGGGAAAAATGATCAGTAAAAAAGTGATTAAACAATAGTGAAACTACTTGCGATAAAAGGTTTTGATTTGAGCATTCCCATTAAAAGTAAAATACTCTTAATGGGAATGCTTTTTCTTTTCGGTAGTTTGACAGCCTGTGGCCAAACGATATGGTATGTAAAGGCAAATGCTACAGGGTTAAATAATGGATCAAGTTGGACGGATGCTTTTACCAATTTACAACAGGCCATTGATGCCGCAAGATCCAGTTTCGACTTTGACAAACAGGTTTGGGTAGCCGCTGGAACTTATCGCCCTACCCAAAAGCCTGGTAATGGTATAGAAGAAAGGGATAAGTCTTTTACACTATTACAGAACGTGAAAGTATATGGTGGTTTTATTGGTACAGAACCTGGTAATTTTAATCTCAACCTAAGAAACATAAGAGCCCATGAAACCACTCTAAGTGGGGATATTGGTATTACAGGCGATGCTGCTGATAACAGTTACCATGTAATAATCAGTGCAGGCCCTTTAGGTGCTGCAAGGCTGGATGGTTTTACCATAAAAGATGGCAATGCTAATGGTACTAGTGGCTCCATCCAATTCCTCGGTCAAAATTTCGAAAGATCTTATTGCGGGGGATTATACAGCCGCCAGGGCAGCGATAATTATACCCTTGCAAATTGTATTTTTGAAGCAAATAAGGGGATCAACTATGGAGCGATCTATAATTTTTCCGCAAGTCCGAAAATACAAAATTGCATCATCAGGAATAACATCGCCACAGGGCGGGGGATTCTTACGGGAGGAGCCGGGGGCTTATCCAATAAGTCAGGCTCAAGTCCTATTGTGGTTAATTGTCTTATTACCGGAAATAAGGGAGATGATGGTGGTGGGGTTACAAATGCCGAATTTTCTTCATCAACATATATAAATTGTACCATTTCCGGCAATACTGCTCTGGGTGCCCCTGGTGAAAATAATGATAATGGTACAGGAGGGGGCATGCAAAATTTTGGGTACAGTACCGCAACATTGTACAATTGTATCGTGTGGGGAAATACCGCCAGGGAATTTGACAACCTGTCAAATTCAGACGCTGCAAGTCGTTTTATTATTGAGAATTCAATAATAGAGGGAGGTTACACAGGCACCCCAGTGCTGGACGTTAATCCTCAATTCCTAAATCCGGTTTCGGCCATCAATGCACCCACTGCGGCCGGAGATTATCGTGTAACCTGCAATAGTGTATCTATAAACGCAGGCAGTAATTTTTTATATCCTTCAAACCTCCCCAACTTAGATCTTGATTTCAATCCCCGCATAATTGGGAGTAAAATAGATTTAGGAGCTTACGAGTTTCAAACCTCGCCACTGCAAACAATCGTTGTACAATCGTTAGCGCCGGGTTTCCCTTTTCGGTATTGCCCTGGTGCAGCGATTAATGTAGGCTTTACAATTAACAACTGCCCCGGGAATTTTGCACCTGCTAATATTTTTACGTTACAGTTAAGTGATGCTAATGGCAGTTTTATAGCACCCATTAACCTGGGAACTTTAGCTTCTGCCAATGCAGGAAATATAAGCGGCGTTATACCGGCCAGTGCAATTGCCGGAAATGGTTACCGCATAAGGATTATTTCTTCCAGCCAACCCTTTATTTCTCAAACATTCAATATTGATATAAGCATTCTTTCTATTCAAACAGCTAGCATAACTATTAGTGCAAACGCAGCCCAAATATGCGCAGGAGATAACGTTGTTTTCAGCAGTAGTATCAGCAATGGCGGGGCAAGCCCTGCCTGGCAATGGAAAAAGAACGGGATAGATGTAGGGACAAATAGCAGTAGTTATGCAGATAATAATTTAGTAAGCAGTGATGTAATTACTTGTGAACTTACCAACAGCGATGCATGCGGAGGGCCTGCCACCGTGATAAGCAATAGTATTAATGTAGCTGTAAATAGTGTTACACCAGCCATACAAATCAATCCTCCCAGGGCAAGTATCTGTTCCGGTGAAACCGCCACTTTAAGTGCTGTTGTTTCCGCCGGAGGCAGCAACCCTGTTTTTCAATGGAAAAAAAATGGCCAGAATGTAGGAACAAATACGGCAACATACAATGCAGCGGGTTTATCTTCTGCTGATTTAATTACATGCGAGCTTACAAGCAACGCTGTATGTGCCAGCACAACCAGTGTTTTAAGTAATATACTCCAAATAAATGTATCACCGGTTTTAGTGCCAGCAATAACTCTAGCGGCCAACAAAAACGAAATATGCCCCGGAGATCCGGTTAGTTTTTTGGCAACCATTACTAACGGCGGTAGCAATCCTGTTTTCCAATGGAAAAAAAATATGATCAATGTAGGAACGAATAGTACTTCCTATTTGGATGCGGGTTTACAGATTAGCGATATTATTACCTGTGAATTGCAAAGCAATGCAGCATGTGTTTCACCTTCAGTTGCTGTAAGCAATCAGCTAAGAATTACGGTTGGGCTCGTAACTCCTGTTATTAATATCATTGCACAAAGGCAGCAAATTTGTGTGGGAGAAAGGGCAGATTTCAGAGCAGTAATCTCTAATGGCGGTAACACTCCATTTTTTCAATGGAAGAAGAATGGAATAAATGTTGGAACAAATTCTTCTTTATTTTCAGATGCCGGTTTACTAAGCTCTGATATAATTTCCTGTAGCCTGACGAGCAGCAGTGGCTGTGTAACACAGGCAAATGTGCAAAGTAACAGTTTGCAAATATCTGTAAACCCTTTGCCTGTTATCAGCTTAACGAAATCAAATGACATCAACTGTCTTACGGGGCAGGCAAAACTACTTGCCACCGGCGGAATAAAATATGAATGGCAACCTGCAGAGGGTTTGCAAAACATTGATATTCCCAACCCGGTTGTTCTTCCTTCTCAGCCTACAACCTATACCGTTAAGGTTTCTTCATCCAAAAATTGTAGCGCAATAAAGTCTATGAGCGTAAATGTTTCTAAAGAGGGCAAATATGAATTGTACAACAGCTTTACCCCAAATAACGATGGCATAAATGATTGTTTTGGAGTTCGCCATATGCTCAATGTTTCAGATCTCAACTTTAGTATTTATAACCGCTGGGGGGATCGGGTTTTTTATACAAAAAATACCTCGCAATGCTGGGATGGCAGCTTTAAAGGGCAGAAGCAGGAAACAGGTACCTATATCTACATTCTGAAAGGCTCAGGGGCTTGCGGATTGCTTGATAAAAAGGGAACGATTTTACTAATTAGATAAATTCC
>JAYTBG010000116.1:0-5035 GCA_043737055.1 Chitinophagaceae bacterium
GTGCCGGTAGAGTATATTGTACAGCAATTGGTGCTGTATCCAATAGAGGTAAGCGTTTTTTATATCCGTCATCCACTAAATAAGAAAGGGCGCATTACGGGTTTCTTACACAAGATTCCATTAAACGTAGAGGGGAACGGTTTTAACAGCTTGGAGCAACTCGTATTGTTGCATCCCAAAGCGTGTAAGCGCAAGGGTGAGCTATACAGTAAGCACAAAGAAAACTGGCAGAAGGTTATTGGCAACGGACAAAAATATATGCTGAGCTATGCCGCCAACCACAACAGGGGTGCGAATTTTATAGACCTTAAGCAACACATCGACGATAAGCTCGTAGCTGTATTTGACGCCATCAGTTTAAAAATAGATGACTTTTTTTATGGTCGTTACGACATTTTGTGTAACAGTATTGCAGAGTTAAAGGCAGGCGAGAACTACATGATTCTTGAATACAACGGTTGCGGTGCAGAGCCCAATCACATTTACGATTCTGGCTACACGCTTGCGGCGGCTTACAAAGAAATTTTACAACACTGGGAAGACCTTTATCAGATAAGCAGCTATAACCGAACGCAAGGCATTAAGCCGTGGCCGCTCTTACAGGGCATTCGGTTCAGACATGCTACACGGAAGTACAACAAAATTTTACAAGCTGCCGACAATGAGATAAAATAGATTAAAATGGTTTGCCGTGTGTTTGATTAATAAGCCAACGGGTAACAACAGGCAGCCTGTTCAAGATGCTCACAAACCAATTGGTTATTGTTTCGTTTCCAAAAAAAAACTGGATTAACCGGCCGTACCGCAAGCGGTTGGCAAAATGATGCCGCCATTCTTTTTGGTATGCCGCCTCCATATCGTGCCGGGTTATTTGTTTTTGTAAAAAGGCATCTACCAATGGGGCAACAATTTTAGCACTGTGCAGCGCCATGCTCATTCCATTGCCGCACAGGGGCGTAATTAATCCCGCGGCATCGCCCAGCATCAACACATGGTTTTCTACCTGCGATTTTTGTAAAAAACTGATCTGCGAAATAGACACCGGCGTTTCGTATAATCGTTTGCTCTCCTGCAATATCTTTTTTAAGAATGGATTTTTGGCGAGTATAGTATCTTCCATTTTCGAAATCGACTGTTCATTATTTTTTAAATTGTCGGTATGGGTCAGATAACAAAGGCAATACTTATTTTCCTCAATTTTAGAAATGCCGCAATAACCGTTTTTAAAATTGTGCAACGCAATACTATCTGCAGCAAAGTCTGTTTCTATATGGTATTTCACACCCGTGAATTGGTTGAGCTTCCTCGAGCCTAGCCTTGTAAACGGTCGTTTCCATTTTACATCAAGGTTACTTTTTTTGCCATAGCTTCCGCAACACACATTGCTTGAAAAATTCCCGAAGTTCGTTTGAATAGTAAACTGACCATCGTTAAAAATTACATCGCTCACTTTGCAACCATCCATTACCAGCACTGATGCTTCTGTGGCAAGGTTTTTCAAAATATGATCCAGCTTATACCGGCTGATGCCAAAGCCACCCAGGGTCAGCTTCTCCGTTAACAACCGTCCGTTGGGCGCAGATACCATCAATTTACTGATGCGGGGTAAATTGAGCTCTGTCAGTGGTACTCCAAGGCTTTCTAAAAAAGGCCAGCTTTCCATGCTTATGTATTCGCCACAAACTTTATGAAAAGGGTACGTTTCTTTTTCAAATAAAATTATTTTGTAGCCTTTCTTTCCTAGCTGTATAGAAAGCGCCAGGCCCGCTAACCCACCACCGACAATGGCTAAATCGTATGTTCCTGGTTCCTGCATGATTATTTTTTGTAGATAATCAGATGGCGAAAAGCCCACATCCAACGAAGGCTATAATGTTCGATTCCTGCCTTGCTAAAAATCTTCTTCCAATCATTTTTGGTGAAGCCCCTCGCAACGGATAATGGAGCATCGTTTTTTACAAGGTAAGAGCCGGAGAAAAAATGAGTAATCCACTTTATAGCATAGTAAGCCACAGTATTTCGATGAAGATCGTTGATAAAAAATCCATGGCTACAGTTATGCTTCATCCAGTTCATCATAAAGATTAGTTCCTCCTCTGTAAAGTGATGACAAAAGAGCGATGAAAAGATAATGTCTGGAGGATCGTTCTGCAGGTCAGCGGTTTTGTAGTCGCTGCAAATCCATCGGGCCGGCAGATCTGCATTTCTTTGCCGGGCAAAGCTGATGCACTCTTCTTTCAGGTCTATGCCGGTAAGTTGTACTTCAATTTTTTTGCTGAAACAATACCGATAGATGGCCCGGAGGTTGTCGCCACCTCCACATCCGATTTCGCAAACGCTGATTTTTTTTTGGTTTGCACACAAGGCTGCAAAGCCTTTGTTGGTAATGCTGTGCCCACCTAGCAGCCGGTTGATGGTGTCCAGCTCCTGCATATTTTTTTTGATGTCGGCAAAAGGAATATTTGCTGCATCTAACAGTTCTTTTTGCTGCGATCTGTTTTGTAAATCAATCATAGGTTGCCAAAAAGGTTTCCATGGTAAGACCGGGGCCAAAAGCTGCACCAAATACTTCAGCAGTTGCTGCACCGCTCTCTTTTAGTTCAGTCAATATTTTCTGCAAAACAAATACAATACTCGCCGAACTCATGTTTCCATATTCTCTTAACACTTCATGAGAGTACTGCAGCTCGGCTTGTTTCAGTTGCATACTTTCTTCTATTACCTGCAATATTTTTTTGCCGCCGGGGTGCACACACCAGTGACTGATGTCAGCCTTGGTTTTACCTACAGGCCTGAGAGCATTACCCACCAGCGTATCAAAATCTTCTTTGATGAGTTCTGGCACATAGCCGGTAAGCGTCATTAAAAAGCCCTTGCCAGAAAGCTGCCACGACATATCCGCTTTTCCCTTAAAAGAAACCTGCGAAAAAAAATGATTAAGGTTAAAGCCTTTTTCCTCGCTGGTATTCTGCACCAGCATAGCGGCACAGCCATCTGAAAACAACAATGAAGAAAGCATGTTATTTTGAGTGATCTCTTTTTGAAAGTGGAGTGTGCATAGCTCTGTGCATACTACTATTACCTTGGCATCTGGGTAAGCGCAACAAAAAGCATGAGCCAATTTAAGACCATGAATAGCAGCATAGCAACCCATGAAATTTACGGAAGTGCGCTGCAGGCCGGGAGCAAGATTCATAGCCTCCATAACTTGAAGGTCTAGCCCGGGCGCACTCATGCCGGTGCAACTCACCGTAACAAGATGAGTTATCTCTGCTGCGGCGATCTTGTCCTGAATGCAACTGGTGATGGTTTTTACAGAGAGATCTACAGATGTTTCGTTGTAGATCTTCATTCGCTTTTCAAGGTCGGGAAATGGCTCCAGGTCGCTACGCTCCGAAAAGAAACTACGCTCATCGGCGGGCACGCCAAAATCCCTGAGCACAGAGTATCGTGTGTCTATGCCACTTTGCCGATACAGGAACTTCAGCTTGCGACTTTCAATGGCATCGGTGCAATACACTTTATCTGCAAAATTAAATAAGCTTTCCTGGCTGTGTGCGTACGGAGGGTTGCCAGTGGCTATGGAAGTTATTTTACTCAAAATTTTTCTAGAATTAAAATACTGATAAAAGCGGCATTGGATGCAATGGAACCAATGAGATTCATGGTCATGGTGTTTTTAAAGTTGGCCGCAGTTGTCTGCCGAAAAACCTTATTCATCCACCAAAAGAAATATACGAGAGCCGGTAGCATACAGATCTGGATAATAAAGAAACGGTCCAGCTCCAGGTTGTTTCCAAAATACCATGCCAGGCAAAACATGGATAACAGAAATACCATTGCAGAAAAAATAAAAGTACCCCGGTAACCCAGCCGGGCACTGATGCTCTGCACGCCATCTGCCTCATCTTGCTCGTGCTGATAAATTTGTGTGAGTGGGTAAAAGGCGCCTATCAATAAAGAAGACCCCAGCAGGGCGCTTTTATTGATCCACAACAATTTTTGCTGGCTGCAGCCATGTTTTACAATAAAAAAAATAAGTGCACCTTGAAAAATGATCACCGTAAGATAGCCAATGAAGGGGTATTTTTTTAACCTGATGCCCCGGTAGCTATATGCCCTGGAGGCAAGGATGAACAACAATATCCCCACAAAAAAGTAAATACTAACGGCAAGGCTTAGCAGCAATGCAGCGCCATCCATCAGCAAGGTAAAATAATACAACTGCTTTGTGGGTTGTTGCGGGTTCGCCACGCCGCCGATGCTCGAAACATCCCTATCCATATAACTATTATACCCGTTGCTGGAAGGATAAACGAGCAGGTGTAAAATGAAAAATATTAATATGGCATGGCTGATTTGAACTGTCGCCACCTGGCTGAGTGCAAACCAATAAAGCGGCATAAGAAAAAACGAAAAGTGAAACCGTAATAGCTGAATGGTAGACGATCTGATCATAAAGGAACAAACTGTAATTTATACAATGTTAGCTAAAAGTCTGCCGGCATCTTTATTCTAAATGCTTCATGTCCAAGGCCTCTGCCAACCTCGGTCTGCGGCTAGCCATTTCTCCTGTTCCGTTTTACTTTCTGCACCGGGCCTTATCTTTGGGCGATGCATCCATGGTTAAGGGTATTTTTTTGGGGAATGGTGATTAGTTTTTTAGGGACTTTACCCATGGGAACGCTCAACATAACTGCCATGCAGATTGGCATACAGGAAAGTATACAAAATGCCTTGTTGTTTGTACTGGGATCGTTGACCGTGGAAATGATCTACGTAAGAATCTCCCTCGTGGGCATAAGCTGGATACAGAAACAGGAAAAACTGATGCGGGTGATGCAGTGGGTAACATTGGCTATCATCATTGCCCTGGCATCGGGGAGCATTGCTGCAGCAATGCACCCGAGTGAGGATGCAAAGAATGTGGTGTTGCAAAACAACCTGCACCGCACTTTATTAGGAATGTTTATGTGTGCCATCAACCCGGTGCAAATACCATTTTGGTTTGGGTGGAGCTCGGTATTATTTACAA
>JAYTBG010000117.1:0-1982 GCA_043737055.1 Chitinophagaceae bacterium
AGATCCTAAAGAGTTATATGTGGCAGAAATAAGTTCTTTTCAGCTGGATGATATTATTCACTTCAGGCCGCATGTGGCCGTGCTTATTAATATTACAGAAGATCACTTAGACAGGTACGAATACAACATAGACAATTATATACGCAGCAAATTCCGGATTATAGAAAATCAACAGGCAGAAGATGTTTTCATTTATTGCCTTGATGACGATACCACCATGAAGAACATAAAAAACTATTCTGTAAAATCAATATCAGCCCCCATTACCATGAGCAAAGAACTACCACAAGGTGCCTATCTGATGAACGCCAAGATGCACCTTAAATGGAAAAATGAAGAAATGCAAATGAGTGTAGACGACTTTACACTCAAAGGAAAACACAATCAATATAACAGTATGGCTGCAAGTATGGCTGCTACGGCAGTAGATATAAGAAAAGACAAAATAAGAGAAGCACTGCAAACTTTTGAAAGCCTGGAACACAGGATGGAACCAGCAGGCGTAGTGAAAGGCGTAAGTTTTATTAACGACAGCAAGGCTACCAACGTAAACAGCACCTGGTATGCATTGGAAAGTATGAACAATTCTGTAATCCTTATCCTGGGGGGGGTAGACAAAGGCAACGATTATTCTTTATTAAAGGAACTGGTAAGAGAAAAAGTAAAAGCCATTGTATGCATGGGTGCCGAAAACAGGAAAATTCATGAAGCTTTTGGAGACATAGTCTCTCTGATGGTAAATACAGAAAATGCCAGTGAAGCTGTGCAGGCCGCTTTTCATTTTGCCAATAAAGGAGATGTGGTTTTACTGAGCCCCGCCTGTGCAAGTTTCGATTTATTTAAAAATTATGAAGACAGGGGAAATCAGTTTAAGAAGGCAGTGAAAGATTTGTGAGGTCAATGGTCAATGGTCAATGGTCAATGGTCAATGGTCAATGGTCAAAAAAGATTAAAAGTTGAAAGGTAAAAAACAAATGTTTATTTAAGAAAAAAAGCCCGGCCTCCCTCTCCACCAGTGGAGAGGGAACGAGGGTGAGGTCAATGCTCAAAAAGGATTAAATATTGAAAAGTAAAAAACAAATGTTCATTAAAAAATAAATGCCCGGCCTCTCCCGACAAAATCGGGAGAACGAGGGTGAGGTTTATGTCAGAATTTAAAACCATATTAAATCAATTGTTCAGTACTTCCCAAAGTGATGAGGCTGCCATCCATTCTCCATTCAGGGGAATGGGTGGCGTAGATAACCTGGTGCAAAAAACAAAAGGCGACCGGGTTATCTGGTCCATTGTGGTACTGCTTACCCTGGCCAGTTTATTGTTGGTGTATAGCAGTACCGGCTCGCTGGCTTACCGCATGAGTAAGAGTACGGAAAGTTATTTGTTCAAGCAGTTTGCATTTATCATCCTGGGTATTATGATCATTTATTGGGCACACCGCATAAACTATACTATTTATTCTAAAGTGGCCAAAGTAATTTTTTTAATTTCTATACCACTGTTACTGTACACATTGTTTTTTGGAGTGCAGTTAAATGCCGGTAGCCGCTGGATAAAATTGCCGGTACTCAATATGACTTTTCAAACCTCTGACCTGGCCAAGCTGGCTTTGTTTATGTATATGAGCCGTTTGCTAAGCCGCAAGCAACACGTGATAAAAGATTTTAAAAAAGGATTTCTTCCCATCATCATACCGGTGGCTGTTATTTGTTTGCTTATTGCGCCCGCAAATTTATCTACTGCAATCCTCATTGGAGGCACCAGTATTTTGCTCATGTTTATTGGCAGGGTTAGTACCAAACATATTTTAGCCACAATCGGTATTGCATTAATACCGGTAGTATTGCTGGTAAGCATTGCCGTTAGTAATTATGATAAAGAATCTGGCGAAGCAAAAAAATTGCCTGCCGTGCTGGCATCTGGCCGCATTCCCACATGGATTAGCCGTATACAAACTTTTATCTACAGCAAAAAAGGAGACGACA
>JAYTBG010000118.1:0-25920 GCA_043737055.1 Chitinophagaceae bacterium
GGCCTGCATACTGGTACTTTCAGCCTGAAATTTAACTTCAACCTCAAAATAATAAGTTATGAAAATAATTTCTGCCAAAGCACATGGCATTATCGACTACCTATTTATTCTTTTTGTATTTGCATCGCCCACATTATTTAAAATGGACGGTGCACTGTGTACAATTACTTATGGCCTTGCCGTTATTCATTTGTTTGTAACTGCGATGACAGATTTTGAACTCGGCCTGGTAAAATTAATTCCTTTCCGAATTCATGGCTTGCTGGAGGTAGTGGTAAGTTTCATATTGGCCATTCTTGCCATTTGGTTTTATAACAGTGGATATGAGTCAGGGTTTTATTATTATATGACCCTGGCCGTAATAGTAATGATCGTATTTCTTATGACTGACTTTAAAACTGTCCCAAACCAAAAATAACTCTCAATCTTGTGAAAGCATTTGACAATTCCTGCTAACCTTCGAGAATGTAATTGGCTTATTTATTGCCTGCTCGTTTATAAAATAATAAAATATGAAACGTTTTGTTTTGTTCATCGCTTTATTATTGTTTACGCAAATCCTATCTGCGCAAAAAATTAACCAGTGTGGTTTTGTTATTCCACCTGCACGCACTCAATCTAATTTTCAATCGGTGTACGAGGCTGGCACTTATGTAAACCGCATGCTGGATAGCATTAACTGGCAGGACAATTTTAATATCAGGGAACAGGCTGGCATCAATAACGCTTACGCCACCGTTATCCGCAACCAACGCTATATTATTTACGACAATGGTTTTTTAGAAAACCTGGATAGTTATGCAAAAACAAAGTGGGCATCTTTAAGTGTAATGGCCCACGAAATGGGGCATCACTATCGCAACCACGTACTTGATAACAGGGGCAGCACTCCTGCTAAAGAAATTGAAGCAGATTATTTTTCAGGATATGTGATGGCAAAAATGGGAGCGGGGTTAAATGAAGCCCTGGCCGCCATGCAAAATATTGCATCCGAAAGAGGAAGCTCTACACATCCTGCAAAGGCCAGCCGGTTAACCGCTATTAGCCAGGGCTGGAATTATGCAAAAGGCCTAACACAGTCTGGAAAAAATGCGAACACAAGCCCTGCCCCGCAACCCCAGCAAAACCCACCACCGGCAGCCAATGATGCTTCCTGGATTTACCTTTCCTTATATGGCAACAGCGAAATGACTGTTTATCTGTCTGACGATAATAAAACGTTTACCCCGGTTCCCCTGAAAACAACGCAACCCTTTGTATTTAAATTCGAGGTTTACAACTATGGCTGGCTGCGTTTTAGCAATGCCGGAAATGCAAAGAAATATCAATTGCTTCATGGTACAGATTATGCAATAATATGGAGCCGTAGAACTAACAACTGGGTAGTAACGGTGGTGCCATAGTAGGCACTGCAGGCCGATGTTTGCTATAGGCTCCTGCTGGTAATTTGTATCTTTCAATTATAATAGCAGCCAGAAATTTACAAAATATGGGGACTAAAATTCTGCAGCTTGGAAAAATATTGAGAGATTCAGTAAAATTGTTTATTGAAAACGACCCTCTACGAATGGCAGGTGCCACGGCATTTTTTACCATGTTTGCCCTGCCACCCATCCTCATCATATTGGTGCAGGTATTCAGTTTGTTTATAAACCCTGCTACTATTAGCCACGAATTATTTAGCGGGCTATCCGGAATATTTGGGAAAGAGGCCGTGCGCCTCATCATTACCGTTATTAAGGGCTTTCACAAACTCAACTATAACTGGGCTGCAACTATTGCGGGTTTTCTGTTTCTTACATTTGTAGCCACTACCTTATTTAAGGTAATTAAAAGTTCGCTAAACCAGCTTTGGGGTATGCCGGCCCATGTTGGTCAAAAAGCCATTACCACGCTCGGATCAAGGTTGCAATCTTTGCTCGTCATATTTATAAGCGGCCTTTTGTTTTCGGTGGCGGTCTTAATAGAAACATTGCAGGCATTCATCGGCAGTTATGTATATGAGCTGGTACCTAGCATATCGCCTTTTTTTAATCGGTTCCAAACATTTGTACTCTCTACATTTATCATGGCCGTTTGGTTCCTTATGGCCTTCAGATATCTCTCACACGGGCGCCCTGCATGGCGCATTGCCTGGATCGGTGCACTCTTCACAAGCCTCTTATTTTCTATAGGAAAAATAATTTTGGGTATACTCCTTTCTTATAACAATATCAACAGCATTTACGGCACATCCGCCTCAGTGGTGTTGTTGTTACTATTTTTATTTTATTCTGCTATGATGCTGTACTATGGCGCTGCATTCACTAAAACCTGGGCACTACACAAAGGTTGCGATATAGAGGACCGAAACAGGTCGGGGAAATAACATCACGCTTCTTCGATAAAACTTAATTGAATAATTCCGTATAGGATTTAGCAGATTGGAAAAGCCCTGGCTACACATACAATTTTTGCCGGTGTTGGCTGAAGAAAATTTTCCGTTTAGATTTTTTTAATACCTCCATCGTTACCTCGCTGCCATCGGCAGCATATTCCTGTTGATACACGTGGAAGTCAACGTTCTCACCGGTTTTTTCAAGGTGCTGATAAAACTTTCTGGCATATTTCACCACTTCTTTTATGAGTTTGCCAAGTGCAGCGGCTGGGATTTTATCCACCACGCTTTTAGGATGAATCGCAGCCCGGTACAGCGCTTCATTCCGAATCTTATTACCCACGCCGGAAAAAATATCCTGGTCCATGAGCAAATCATCTATGGTTTTACCAACCTTCTTTTTCAATAGCGACTTTACATACGCCGCGTCAAATTCAGTGCTTAGGATGTCTGTACGCCAATCAAACAATTTTTCAAGTGGAGATTCCAATTGCTGCGCATTTACTACATACCCGTTTATTTCCCCTTTGCCAAAATGAAGATAGAAAGAGGGATTTACCTTTTTGGTTTCGTTGACTAATACCTCGCCAAACAAGCGAAGGTGTACTTTTACAATACCCTTGTTAAATACAAACAAAAGATTTTTTCCGTGGGTAAGGATGTCCAATAGTTTTTTCTTCTTCAACCATGCAGTCGGCATTTTACCATAGCCACCTGCATCTTGCACAATTTTGCCTTTAAAAGGCAACAGGTTATTTTTTAAATTTAATAGCGAAGGACCTTCGGGCATAGCATTTGTTTTATGGTGTTGGTGGTAGGTTTGGCAAACAAAAGCTCTCAATTGATTACAAATTGCCCGCCAGCATTTAGATGTCAACCGAGGTGAAAAATTATAAATCTTTTTTTATGTGGATACCCATTACGAACTGTGGACAACAAATAAGGCTACACTCTAAAGTGCGTGAAAAGGCAGGACATTACTCCATCATATACGATGTGGAAGAAATAGAATTTGACCAATATAAACTAGCCATCATCAGCAAAGACGATGTGCCCGTAACCGATATGCAGTACAATGTACTGACCTGCGAAAAGTTGTTGCAGTATCACTTTGAGGTAGATGCAGCCGAGCCAAAACAATAGCCTTTTTTACATTTTTACTACCCTCGATGCCTTGAAGCTTCCATTTGGCTGCACAAAAGTAACTTCGGCAATTTCTCCTTTACTGTTCCCGGCAAACTCAACACTGAAGCCATTTAATGCAATCAATTTAAATTTGTCTTTACCTGTGGGCTGCAATTCATATTCCGGTTGGTCGGGCACAAATAGGTAGAGTGTATTCTCATTTTTGATGTACACTTTTACTACAGTGCCCGCGAGAGAATATTCACCTACATACTTTTGCAAACTGTCTTTTGACATGGGCCTGGCTTTGTCAGTACGGTTGAATGAGATGGGTTTAGTCCCTTCCAAAGGCATTGAAGCGGTACTAATGTCTCCTTTCTCATCCATGTGAAACATTATTTTTAAGCCACTGAGATTGCTCATGTCATTGGCAGCAACATCATGTTTGTCCCAAAGATTAAATACATCGTAATGATAATGGGTGAGCAGGAGTTTTTCTTTGGGAAGCAACACGTGCAAAGAGTCGTTCTTGAGTGTTATCTCAAAACTTTCTTTACCTGCCGAAGTGTAAATGCCTGTATAATCTTTTTGCACGTGTGAAGGTTTTGTACCTGTCTTTCGGTCGGGCACTGCCGTCTTCAGTGCCTCTTTTTGCATTCTCCTTGCAGCAGTATCTTCCCTGAAAGCCCTCGTCTGCCAATCAGTGTATGTTAAGTTTAGCATACGGTCTGCTATCAGGTTTCTTACAATTGCTGGCACTCTCGACCCGTCCTGGTTGCACAAAACCACAATGCCAATACTATCGCTGGGAAAGAAGCAGGTAGTGGCGCTGAAGCCGTCTATGTTTCCTCCATGCTCTACACGATAGTGACCCCTGTAGCTGGCAAGCGCCCAGCCAAAGCCGTAATTAGCCATATGCACATCAGGCCTATCTGCAGTTGGTAACGCACCGGCAACCACCATTTGCGAACTGATGGCTTCTGCCAAAAACGATGCTGGCAAAATTTCTTTGCCCATATATTTACCGCCATTGATCCAGGTAGAAACCCATTTGGCCATATCGTTTACGCTGCTGTTGATACTGCCGGCTGGTGCCATTCCGCTGATGTTGTAATAATCTGCCTTTTGAATTACGCTGTCGTGCAACAGCCGATAACCTTTGGCAATGTCACTTGCCTTTACCCACTCTGCTAATCCAACATTGCTGTTAGTCATGCCAAGGGGTGCAAATATTTTTTCACGAATATTATCCTCCCAACTTTTGCCGGTAAGTTTTTCGGTAACTATCCCCTGTAGCAGGTACATAAAATTGTTGTACTGCCATTTGCGCCGCAGCGGTTCAGAAGGTTCCATATACTGTAAGCGTTTCATCAAGGTGTCACGGGAGGCAGAGGGAAAGTAATACCATGAATAATCGTAGCGACTTACGCCGGTTCTATGACTCATCATATCCCGCAGCGTGACATTGTTGTTCATGTCCTGGTTATAAAAATTGAGTTCAGGCAGATAGTTTTTAACGGGCTTATCCAAATCTACTTTTCCATCTCGGGCAAGCAAACCCAGCAGGGATGCAGTAAAGGCTTTTGTGCAGGAGCCGATTGCAAATTGGGTGTTGTTAGTAACAGGAATTTTAGCTTCCCAATCTTTATAGCCAAACCCTTTGGCGTATACAACCTTATTTTTTTCAACCACTGCCACTGCAAAGCCTGCGGCTTTCCAATCTTTTAAGATCCTTGCAATGGCCGTATCTATCCCTGCAAAACGATCGGTAGTTTTAGGTCTTTTTTGAGAAAAACTGGTAAAGGCCAGAAGGCACAGGAGAGCGGCAAAAATGTGTTTCATGAATATGTTTTAAAGTTTTAGCGGTGCTGTGTTTTATTTGAAAGGGCAAATGCCCTGCAATTCAACTGCCTGCTGGTAGATGGCAACTGACTTTTTTCTGGCTTCAGATAATGGTAGTGCCAGCTTATTTATTGGTAATAGGTTGCTGCTGTTTTGGCATCGGGGGTATTTTAAACAAGATGCTTTAAATTTTTCTCTTCGCCAAATTCACTCATGCGGCAAGAAAAGAATGTACGATTGGGTAAGTTCTTCCCCTTGGGCCAGTAGCTGGCAAAAAATTGCGTAGAGCTAAGAAAATTTTCCACGTAAACGGGCGATCACAGATTTTGGTAGAAATTTTGTTGAGGTGATTGTATCAAATAATTTTCCATGAACCCATGGATTAGTTTTTAACCATAAAAAAAATTACATGAAAAGAATTTTTGTTTTAGCAATTGCAGCCTCTTCATTGGTTGCGTGCAACGATCAGAAAACCACTGAGTCTACAACAACTTTAAACTCAGACACTGCCAGCATGGTTACTACAGATGCAAACAGTACTACAGACGTAAACAGCTCAACAACTAATTCCTCTGGCTACGTAGCAGGTGATGGCGATGTGATTTACAGGGATGGCAAGGTAATGGTGTGGAGAAACAATGCTTATGTACAAGCAGACAATGACGTAACACTAGATGATAATGTGGTAGTAAGAAGAAACGGAGATGTAGTGCGTAATGGTAGCACGGTAAGATTGGAAGAAGGCCAGGCGGTAACAAGAACCGGAAGGTTTTTCAACAAAGCAGGTGAAGCAATTGAAGATGCCTGGGATGCAACAAAGAAAGGTGTGAACAAGGCTGGAGATGCTATTCAGAAAGGGGCGAAGAAAGTAGGAGATGGTGTGAAAGATGCAGTTAACTAAAACACTTTAAGACTAAATAAAAAGAGCCCTTTGAAGGGCTCTTTTTATTTATATAAGCTGCAGATCATTGCATTCAACCCAAATTTTGTATGGAAAGTTTTCTATGTGTGGCCCAATATGCGCTTTAATTCCGCCACCACTACATCACTGTTGAATGGCTTCCGTATGCAACCATCCGCACAAGAATCTGACGCCAGCTCAAATGCATCTTCTTTGCCTGAAAGAAAAACCACGGGAATGTGTGAAGTTTCCTCATTAGCCTTAAGCTCCTTGCAAAAGGCAGTGCCCTGCTTACCGGGCATTTGTATATCTAAAAAAATAACCGAGGGCTTTTTCACCTTTATTAATTGCCAAAACAAATCTTCATCTGTAGTAATATCAACGTCATAGCCGTTTGGCTTCATACAAAGTTGAAACATTTTTAAAAGATCTAATTCATCATCGAGAGCAATCAGGTAGGGTTGTGGCTTTACATCTGCTTCATTCATTTGGGTGGCAATTGAGTGTATTAGTGTTATAACAAAAATGTTGCCGCTTCACTTTACACTTAAAATCGGAACAAAAAATATTGTGGGGCTGTATTTATTATGGGCTCAAATCAATGTCAGTGAAGCCTCCAGACAGTTAGCCGCTTTAAGCAACCTGGAAAAATTGCAACACAGGGTGTGATTATTATCCGCGAGGATCCCCACAAGTGCCCAGATTTTCAGGAGAATGCGGTCAAATCCACCAGGGCATGGTCGATTTCCTCATGTCGCCAGGTCAGTTAAATAGCTAAAATTTCCCAATGTACCTGTAGTAAAGTACCGACGTTTTTGTAGTAGGAAACATAAAGTAAAAGAGCATTTCCTTTAGTTTTTGAGAGCTATTAAGGGAAATATTATAGGAATATATAAGGGGCACAATTTTAGAGTCAAACATGCCGTTGGAAAGGTAGTTCAGAGTTACACATACTACACAATACAAACAATCTATTATGCCAAAGCAAAATGCCCAACCATTTTTGCTAGCAATGTTTACGCTGCTAATATCATTTTCGTCACGGGCACAACCTGCTGCACAATTCACCGCAACACCTCAATCAGGGTGTGCACCCTTACTTGTAAGCTTCCAGGATCAATCTACCGGCAACCCTACCCAATGGAGATGGGACCTCGGTAACAGCACTATATCCTTTTTGCAAAATCCTGTGGCTACCTATTTTAATCCGGGTACCTACACCGTAAAGCTGGTTGTGCAAAATGCATCCGGCATCGATTCGATAATTAAAACGCAGTTTGTAACGGTGCAGGCACAGCCCGCAGTAAATTTCTCAACCAACAACCCGTCGGGTTGTTATCCTTTACCGGTTCAATTTACCAATGCCAGTACGGCCGGCGCAGGCACCATAACTAGCTATTTTTGGGACTTTGGGGATGGCGTCACTTCTACACTGGCCAACCCGTTTCATATTTATAATGCATCTGGAAGTTACCATGTATCGTTGCGGATCAGCAACTCGGCGGGCTGCGTTAAAACGCTTACCCGTACCAATTACATCAATATTGCTGCAGGCGTAAAGGCGGAGTTTACCAACAGTGTGGCGCAGGGCTGCATGGCACCAGAGACTATTCAATTTACGAATACTTCTACGGGTACCGGCGCAGTTTCTTATCAATGGAACTTTGGAGACGGAAGCTCATCCACAGCAATTAACCCCTCGCACATTTATGCGTCAGCCGGGATCTACACAGTTCAATTAATTGCCATCAGCGCACAGGGTTGCAGGGATACAAGCATTCATTTAAATGCGTTAAATATCGGAACGTTGCTGCCTGGCTTTATAGCCCCGGGAACATTGTGTGCCGGTGACTCAGCACTTTTTATGAACACTTCGTTGCCAGCACCAGATTCTGTTAAATGGTACTTTGGAGATGGAAGCCTGTCCGATATATTAAACCCCATGAAAGTATTTGCAGGTGCT
The DNA here is from genome assembly GCA_043737055.1 of Chitinophagaceae bacterium. Classification (GTDB taxonomy): domain Bacteria; phylum Bacteroidota; class Bacteroidia; order Chitinophagales; family Chitinophagaceae; genus Ferruginibacter. Next base: position 8,209 of record JAYTBG010000118.1, read on the forward strand.
GGTACTTATGCCGTGAAGTTGGTAAGCTATGTTGGGGCCTGCAAAGATTCCATTACCAAAAATGTAACAGTGGTTGCCAAGCCAACAGCTGCATTTACCGGGGCACCCTTAGTGTCTTGCGCCGCACCACTCCCGGTAAATTTTTCTAATGCCAGTATAGGAGCCAGCACCTACTTTTGGGATTTTGGCGACGGCAGTTCGTCTTCACTGGCCAACCCACTTCATACCTATACCCAGCCTGGGAATTATACCGTAAAGCTCATTGCCACCAACAGCTCGGGCTGCAGTGATTCGCTCAGCAAAGCTGCTTACGTACTAATTCAACTGCCACAAGCGGCTATAAATAATTTGCCGCAAGAAGGATGTGCACCGTTTAGCTGGACTTTTACTGCTACCATTAACAGCCCTGATCCTGTAACCAATTACCTCTGGAACTTTGGCGATGGAACTACCTCGTCGCTTGCCAACCCCACCCACATTTTTAGTGCTGGATTGTATGATATTTCATTGGTGATAACTACAGTTGGTGGCTGCAAAGACACAGTTGTTGTTGCGGGCGGCATCAGAGCCACCACAAAGCCTACTGCCGGGTTCAATGCCTCGCCAAGAGATGTGTGTGCTTTTACTACGGTCAACTTTTTTGACGCTAGCAGTACCAATGTCAACAACTGGCTATGGTCTTTTGGAGATGGCGGTTTTTCTACCGAACAAAACCCCACCCACATGTTTGAAGACACTGGCTTTTTCGATATTCAACTGGTCGTAGGCAACTTTGGTTGCTATGATACCCTCAAAATGACTAACTACATTCATGTTAATCCCCCCATAGCAAGGTTCATTGTGTTACTCAATTGTGAGACACCCTTTGTAAGAGTCTTTAGCGATTCAGCCATTGGAGCAAACGAATGGCGGTGGAATTTTGGGGATGGCAATACATCTACGATTCAAAGCCCAACTCATACGTACAGCAGTGTGGGCACTTACCTCGTTACCCAGACGGTAAGAAATTTAACCACGGGCTGCGAACATTCTAAAACCGCTACAGTGGTGATAGCTGATGAGGCAGCCGTATTCTCGGCTTCGCAAAGGGAGATTTGTCGGAGGCAAACAACTAGCTTCACCGCAAGCCAAAATCACCCTGGCGGGATACAAGAATATTTATGGGATTTTGGAGACGGTAACATCGGCACCGGAAATCCTGTAAGCCATTCCTACAACAACTCCGGTAACTACAGCATCAAGTTGCTGATAACAGATGCGGCAGGCTGTAAAGACAGCTCGATCCAATCTAACTATATCAGGGTAAATGGACCGGTAGCCAATTTCGGTGCTGCACTACCAGGCAGTTGCCTGCTCACTTCGGTTCAGTTCAATGATTCCAGCACAACAGACGGCCAGCATACTATTACGCAATGGACCTGGTCTTATGGTAACGGCATTACCGAAGTACTAAATGCCGGACCGTTTTCTCACAGCTATGCCAGCGCCGGAAGTTACAGCGTTTCTTTAATTGTTCAAGATGCTAAGGGATGTACCGACAGTATATCTAAACCAAATTTACTGGTTATCTCCACGCCCATGGCGGAGTTCACTGCAAGCGACACCGTCACCTGCCCGATAAAGCCGGTGCAATTTACCAATAGCTCCACGGGCCCGGGACTAGCCTATAGTTGGGATTTTGGCGACGGCCAAACCAGCATTGCCAGAGCACCTAACCATAGTTATCAGCAAGATGGATTGTATACCGTGCGGTTGAGCATAACAGATGCGTATGGCTGCATTTCGCAAAAGCTGCGGCCGGCTTATATCAGGGTTGTTACTCCCAAGGCAAACTTTACCATAAGCGATTCGGCGAGCACCTGCCCTCCACTTATTGTACAGTTCACCAACACTTCCAGCAATCAGTCTACCTACAACTGGGATTTTGGGGACGGTACATTTTCTACTGCTGCCAGCCCTTCGCATTTTTACAATGTTGCCGGAACTTATTTTGCCAAATTGAGTATAACCGGTGCTGGGGGATGTACCTCTATGCTAAGTAAAAAGATTGTAATTAGGGGCCCGAAAGGATCTTTCAGCTACCAAAACCTTCAGGGCTGCAAGCCTCTAACTGTTAGGTTTAGGGCAACTACCCAGGACAGAACCTCATTTGTGTGGGACTTTAACGATGGAACAACTGTTGTAACCAACGATTCTATCATTTCTCATACTTACACCGCACCAGGTATTTACGTTCCCAAAATGATATTGAAGGATGCGGCAGGGTGCACAGTGCCCATTACCGGCTCGGATACGGTTGTTGTGAGTGGCGTCACCGCCGCCTTTTCTGCAGATACATTGTTGCGTTGCAGCCAAAGCAATGTGCAGTTTACGAACAGCACGGTAAGCAATGATTTGATTACCGGTTACCTCTGGAACTTTGGAGATGGCACAACTTCTACCGATACGTCACCATCTCATTTTTATGCGGGTGAAGGATATTTCACAGCCTCTCTAAGCGTAATCACCGCTATGGGTTGCAAAGATTCTCTGAGGGCAACTTTGCCTGTGAGGGTGGTAAAAACGCCCTCCATTGGGATTACGCAATCCGCCAATGGCTGCGTGCCGGTAAACTTTAATCTTGCAGGCAATTTACTTAACAACGATACTTCAGCTATTGTATGGTCATGGGATTTTAGTGACGGCCGAACTGCAGACGGTAAAGCTTTAAACCCCATGTTGTTTGCAACAGCAGGCACTTTTAACAGCAGGCTCGTAGCCACCAACCGGAGCGGATGCAGGGACACAGCCAATACGCAGCTAGAAGCATTTGCCCTACCAGTCGTAGATGCTGGTCAGGATAAAACAATTTGCCAGGGTAGGGGCCAGGCACTTACCGCTATGGGTGCGGCATCGTATACATGGAGCCCTGCCACCGGGCTAAGTTGTACTGCCTGTCCGTCGCCAACAGCCACTCCCACCACCGCTACTCTATACCGGGTAACCGGCAAAAGTTTTGAGGGGTGCGTTGCAAATGATTCCATCCTTGTATCTGTAAAATACCCTTTTCAAATGCAGCACAGTAACGGAGATACATTGTGTTTGGGAGAATCAGTAGAGCTTTCCGGTAGCGGTGCAGCCAGTTATTCATGGAGTCCTTCGGCCGGACTGAGCAGCAATGACAAAGCAAAGGTAACGGCTCGTCCAAATGCAAGTACCACGTACATGCTCGTAGGCACAGATGATATCGGATGCTTTAAAGACACTGCCTACGTTCCCATCAAAGTGTATCCTATTCCGACAGTGGCCGCCGGGGCTGATCTCACCATTAATGTAGGGCAAACCAAAACACTTACGCCGATTGTTTCGGCAGACGTAACTGATGTCCGTTGGTATCCAACAGGCAGTATTTTTCGAACTATTTATCCCTCTATTGACATCAAGCCCAAACAAACAACCCAATATAGGGTAGAGGTTTCTAACGCAGGGGGCTGCACAGCAAGCGACCTGCTAGATGTTGTAGTGCTTTGTAATGGTGCCAATGTTTTTATTCCGAACACATTTTCTCCCAACGGAGATGGTGCAAATGAACATTTCTATCCCAGAGGGACAGGCTTGTTTCGTATAAAAACAGCACGCATTTTTAACCGCTGGGGTGAGCTGGTTTTTGAGAAATACAATATGAATGCAAATGAAGCTGGCGGTGGATGGGATGGTACCTATAAGGGTCAGAAACTGGCATCAGATGTTTTTGTTTACATGTTTGAAATTATATGCGACAATGATGCTGTGTTGTTGTACAAAGGTGACATTGCCCTGATAAGGTAAACTAGTGGAGACTTTTGATGCTCAGGCAATTTTATAAACTTTTTATACCGCTTCTTATGAAAACACTTTTATCTCACTGGTTACTTTGCCTTCTTGCAATACTGGTATTGCAAACAAACGTGAGTGGGCAAGACATTCATTTTTCTCAAATGTTTGAAACGCCATTATTGCGAAACCCAGCCTTAGCGGGCATTTTCTCAGGCGACATCCGGGTACAATCCGTTTACCGATCTCAGTACAACTCGGTTGCCAATGCCTACCAAACAACATCTGCCAACATGGAGTACAAGATGCTGCTGCCCGGCGGTGATGACTTCCTTACCATTGGGGGCCAGGTACTCTATGATAAGGCGGGCACCGTAGCCATGACTGCCACGCATGTGCTACCCACTTTGAACTATCACAAATCTTTAAGTTCCGACAGAAATATGTATTTGTCGCTAGGCGCTATGGGTGGCTGGGTGCAGCGCCGTGTAGACAGGAGTAAGATGACCACCAACAGCCAGTTTGATGGTAACAATTATAATGGGGCCATTGGCACTGGTGAAACATTTCCGAAGGCAGCCTACTCGTATTTTGACGGTAGCGTTGGCATGAGTTTCAACACAGAAATTGGCTCCGAACCCGAAAACAATATGTACGTTGGACTCGCTTACCATCATTTTAATAAAGCCAGGGGCGTTAATTTTTATACAGACAGCAAATTAGAGGTTACACCAAAATGGTTAGCATCGGCGGGCGTACGCATGAGCACGTCAGAATATAATTACTTTACCATTGAGGCCGACTACAGCAGCCAGGGAGCCTACACCGAGATTCTTGGCGGGGTGTTGTTTTCCCGCAAACTAGAATCACCGGATGAGCCAAGGTACATTTTGCATGGCGGCGCATATCTTCGATTTCAGGATGCCATCATCCCTGTTGCTAAGGTGGAGATGAAACCACTCTCCGTTGCAGTAAGCTACGACATTAATTTCTCCAGCCTGCGGCAGGTGAGCAACGGCAGGGGCGGCTTTGAAATTTCCATTGCTTACCAAAAATACCTGGATAGAGAAAACAGTGTAAAGAATGCGGTGCGTTGTCCGAAGTTTTGAGAAACGACAACGGTAACTTAAGCTTTGAAGCAGGCGGCTACATTTTATAAAATGTTATCTTGCCCTATGTCTTTTAAAAATTTTTTTAGGCTTGTAACCAGTTGCCTTGTTGGTTTGCTGGCTTGCCGACAGCCAGTTTCAAGGCTTGAAAAACTGGTCGTCTTTTCTAATTATCCATCTGGTTCTGCATTGGCTTATTTAGACGGCTATTTGTACCTCATGGGCGATGATGCAGTTTCTTTACTAAAGCTGGATACAGACTTTTTTATTAAGGACAGTTTTACCATTTTAAAGCACACTGGTAGGCGTTTAGACAAAGCTAACAAGCCAGACCTTGAGGCAATGGCCGTGGTAATGCACAAAAAGAAGCAAACCATTCTGATGTTGGGATCCGGTTCTGCAGACAGCATCCGAAGTGTTGGTTGGCTTAATGGTCCTACTGGTGAGGAACAACTCAACCTAAAAGTTTTTTACGACCGGTTAAAAAGCGAAGGCATCAAAGAGTTAAACATAGAAGGATTGGCCACATACCCCGGCGGAATCATTCTTGCCAACAGGGGAAACAAAACCTACAGGAAAAACTCACTAATATTTACTGACAAAGATTTTTTTTCAAGACAAGATTCTGCAGACATAAAAATTACGGCAGTAGGCGTTACTACTGACAGCGCCGAATTCAACGGGATATCGGGGGCAGACTATTCGACAAAGTTTGACAAATTATTTTTAAGCGTATCAACAGAAAATACCTACGATAGTTATGCCGATGGCAGCATTGGCAAAAGTTATTTGTGGATCATCAACGACATCAGCAGAAAAAAATACACCCATATTAACCCAGACCAAATTATAGATCTGGAGGAGTTGGATACCCGGTTTAAAGGGCAAAAAATAGAAGCTGTTTGCGTTATTGCTGAAACGAGAAAGCAATTCACACTGGTACTGGCGGCAGATAACGACAATGGGAAAACGACTTTATTTAAAATTACGCTCAAAAAATAAGAGGTCGCAATTGCAACCTCTTAAAAAACGTTTGGGCTGGTATTACCTTAAAAAGGTTTTGGAGCAGTATCGAATTGTACGCCCTCTACTTTCTCAACTGCCCTGTCAGCCAGGTTATCTACCCCTTCACGAAGACTGTCTATTTTGTCTGCCACTCTATCGGTAATCCCATTCCAGCCCTCTTTAAGATCGTTGCCGAGGTTTGCAATTTTATCACGGGTGTTTCTTCCTTTAGAGGGAGCGTACAATATGCCCAGAATAAGGCCTGATGCAAAGGCAATGATAATTTTATTCATAATGCTTCTTTTTTAGAATTAAAAATATGGATTGTAATTAGCTCCTTCGCATGTTAAGTTTGTCAAGTACGTTGTTGATGATCTTAAGATTAAAAGGCTTCTTTATAAAGTAATTAATTTTTTCTTTTTTTGCCATGTCTTCCACCCACTTGTCTTCATCTGCAGTTATCATGACAATTTTTATTCTATCATCAATCAATTTTATGTCCCTGATAAAATTTACACCTAGCCCTTCCGGAAAACTGTTGTCTAAAAAAACAATGGTGGGTTTTAAATGATTAAGACATTCTGCAGCTTCAGATAAAGAATGTAACGCCACCGTATAAATTTTTCGAGCCTCCAGTATAGATGCAAGTATGGCCGTGAGGTCGGGATCATCATCTATCACCATTGCCGTTTGTACTTTCAGTCCCATTGTAATGAATGCTTTAGGTTACAACCGCAAACTATTGCCCAAAATTATTATATTATTAAATGTTATTTACATGAGCATTCCATTGCTCACACCTTGTAAGAAACTCCCAAAAACGGGTAAAATGAATACATTGCAGGGTATGAAATAAAAAAGGCCGTTCTATAAAAACAGCCGCTGTGTCAAAATTTTAAAGGTTAATGTTGCCTTCAATGCTGTCGTCAAGTGTTTTTCCTATAGCTGCACCCACAAGGCGTTTAAAAAAACCGACAGCAATATGGTTCTTTGTGTCCCAATAGTAGCCTTCTGTTGGTGTTACCTTTATCACCGAAATTCTCGGGTCAGTTACACCTTCTGTAAACCATGTCTTCAACATCGGATTCCAAAGTTCCTCAATTTTTGCCTTATCTGCACTAATGCTTGCCTCTCCGTAAATGTTCAAAAAATCGGAATACTGCGAGCCTTGAAACAAAAGCTGGATAGCACTATCATCAGCAATTTCTTGTTCATGTTTGCTGTCATTGGCACTCAGGAACCATAAGTTGCCCTGGTCATCTGTTTGCTGCACGTGCATAGGGCGGGTACTAAAACTTTGGTTGGTCCTGATGTTTGTACACAAAAAACAGGTGGGAGATTTGACTACTAATTCTTTGATTTTAAGTACGGCTTCCTTGCCCATTAAATCTTCATGATTATCTTCTGGTTGGTTCTGATTGATACTATTCATATCTCTACATTTTTAGAAGACTGTTTCAAAAATGGCACCAAGCTGTTAAACACAGCATCTAGCCGATCAAAAATCTCTTGTTGTAAATCATCCTGATAATTTCTACCAAATTTTGAACAAAAACTTTCACCCGAGATCCAGTTTGTGGAAATCTATGCTCATTACACACGCATATCGTCTGGTTGCCAGTTGGTGATTGCTTTTTTTATTCCGGTGGCAGAAAGGTTTTCGTGGAGCGCCCGATGCAATAAAAAAACAAATTCTGCATCGTCTGCAAAACGCAGTGCAGCCATTTGCCCGAAGCTCAGTTGAGACTCTGCTTCTGCTGAAGACTTGCCCAAAAGCTGCCAATAGCGCAGCCGGAACTCTAACCGGATGATCCGGTCCTGGTTGCCTAAGGCATAGTGTTGGCGCACCATGGTGGCAAGGTATAGGATACAAAAAGATGAAATGGCCAGAACCAGCCATTCATTGTCTGATTGCCCGCTTTTATAGTACTTACTTACCCCGATGGTAATAAGAAGCAACATCATGGGAATAAATATGAAGTGATGCAATACATAATACTTTCTATGATTGCCGTAGTGTTGTGTTTTCATTAGATAAAATTATTACTATTAAACTAAAGTACTTGCAAGTTAATACTACCGGCCTCTGCAGTATCAACCAGTATGGCAAAGGACGATCCACCCGGCCATGGCATGTATCTTGTTTAATCTGATAGTCGCACTTAACTTCCCAAAATTAAAAGCTCGCAGATACATGAAAAAAATTTTCTTTCAACTTATCTTATTACCCTGCATCGCCTTTGGCCAGGGAGATACCCTGAAAAATTTAGATGTAGATCTGGCCAATGTTAGCTATCCTTTTGAAGTAAACTATCTAAGCCTTAATGTGCAGGAACAGGCGTTGAAGATGGCCTACATGGATGTGAAACCCGAAGCACCGAATGGCAGGGCTATTGTTCTGTTACACGGCAAAAATTTTAATGGTGCTTATTGGGAAAGTAGCATCAACGCATTATCTGCACTGGGTTATAGAGTAATTGTACCAGACCAGCTAGGCTTTGGCAAGTCTACTAAACCGACAACCTTTCAATATAGCTTTCAGCAATTGGCAGAAAATACCAAAACATTACTCGATACCCTCAACATTCACAAGGCCATTATTCTCGGGCACTCCATGGGCGGAATGTTGGCCACAAGGTTTGCCCTTATGTACCCGCTGGTCACCCAAAAATTGGTTTTAGAAAATCCTATTGGGCTGGAAGACTACAAAAAGTTTTCGCCTTACCAGTCTGTAGATAAAAATTATAAAAACGAGCTAGGTCAAACTTATGAAAAAATAAAAAAGTACCAACTCAGCAATTATTATGACGGAAAGTGGATGCCGGCATATGAAAAATGGGTGAACCTGCTAGCCGGGTGGACGTTAAACAAAAACTACCCACTGATTGCATGGAACGCAGCACTAACATCGGATATGATTTTCACCCAGCCAGTAGTGTACGAATTTGGCAACTTGCAGGTGCCAACACTCCTTATTATTGGCACAAGAGATAGAACCGCCGTTGGCAAAGCCCTGGTGAGCGAAGCTGTGAGAACAACCATGGGGCAGTACCAGCTCCTGGGAAAGCTAACCCAGCAAAAAATTGCGGGTTCTAAATTGGTAGAACTTCCAGGGGTAGGTCACCTCCCGCACATAGAATCTTTTGATAAGTTCATGGCGGCACTCACCAACTTTTTAAAAGAGAAAGAAATACCTTAAAATGTTTTGGGCAGGTTTCTTAAGAATGTTTGCAGCAGCATGTTAAACTCCCTGGGCTTGTCTAACTGCACCCAATGACTAGTGCCGGCAATGCGCTTAAAATTCATTTTGGGAAAAAGTTGTTGCCAGGTACTTTCAGCTTTGTCTTCGTCGCTCGAGAGCATCATGACAGGGCCGGTGTATTTTTTCAGACCTGGAACAGGATCAAAATTAAGACCGGCCCTCACCATCTTTAGCACCCCATTTTTTGTAAGGTTCAGCAATCCTTCTTTAAGTAAAGCTTCGGTTGCCGGCTGTGCATTTGTTAAGAGATATTGGAGATATGCGTTCATCACGGTGTCGTACTTTTCAGACTCCAGCATGTCCATCAATTTGGTAACACGGGTGCTGGTCGTTTTTACAGGAACACCCATTAATAAAAGACCATGCACCTTACCCGGAAATTTTGCAGCATACGCAATGGCTGCATCGGCACCTAAATTCTGACCCACCAAAATACAATGCGATATTCTTAAGCTATCCACAACGGTGGCAATGTCGCCGGCAAAAGCGTCCACTGTATAATTTTTGTCAGGGGCTGCCGGAGAGTTTCCATGAGCCCTCATGTCAAAGGCAATGGCCCGCCTTGTTTTGCGCACCTCCTTCAATTGCTGTTGCCAATGCTTGGTACTTCCTGCAAATGAGTGAACAAAAATTACCGGCGTATCACCTACACCTGCATCGTCTATAAACAAAGCCCGGGGGTTTCGGAGAGGCGGTTTGTAAGACTCGTCAGTACCCTGGATGCTAGTATCTACCGTGCTTGCGTAAGGGTTATTCGTTTTGCTTTTGCAAGAAATGGCTGTTACTATTATAACAAGCAGGAGCGGGGTAAGCAGGCGGGCAAAAGTCATAGAGAAACAGTTTTTGATGTGTTGGCAATGAACTTCATAAAGGTACTTCCATTTTATGTTGAGCAACCGTCGTTGCCGGGTTGCATTCATAAAAAAAGGCACGCCGATAACGACATGCCTTTTTACGAAAAATTTTATTTTAGTCAGGATCTACCAAAGCGCTCGCCCCAAGGATTGCTGCGTCTGCTTCTTTCAATTGACTGTAAAGCAACTTTACTTTGTTTTGAAAAATGGGTAGCAAGTTGGCCTCCATGTGCTTTCTGGTTGGTTTAAGCAACAAGTCGCCTGCTTTGGTGAGCCCGCCAAATAATACGATTGCTTCCGGAGAAGAAAACATGATAAAATTTGCCAGGGACTCACCGAGGATTTGCCCGGTAAACTCAAAAATATCGTTGGCGATGGTATCGCCCTGTATGGCGCATTCATAGACTGACTCGCTGGTGAGCTCATTGATGCTGTAGTTGCGAAGCAAACTCTGTTCCTCCGGGTATTCGGTTAAGAATTCGATGGCTGTCTCTCTTACACCTGTTGCAGAGGCATACGCTTCCAGGCTACCTGCCATACCGGTGCTCTTGTGCATTCTTCCCCCCGGGCGTATAATGGTGTGGCCAAGTTCGCCAGCGAAACCATCATAACCCACCACCATTTTACCATCTATTACAATTCCGCTGCCCACGCCCGTGCCGAGGGTGATCGTTATAAAATGTTTCATGTTCCGTGCACAGCCATACATCATTTCGCCCATGGCGGCTGCGTTGGCATCGTTGGTGAGCTTGGTAGGCAAACCAAACCTTTTTTGTATGAGGTTTGCTATGGGAATAATGCCCTTCCACTTTAAGTTTGGTGCATATTCGATCGTACCCGTGTATACGTTACCGTTAGGTGCCCCCATGCCGATGCCTCTGAAGTTTTGTACTCCACCAGCCTTCTCCATCATGGGAAAGAGTTTTGCATGGAGATCTTCGATAAAGTCTTCTACCACTTCGTGTTCGTTGGTAGGTATTCTATCTTGTTCCAGAATGTGGCCATCGCCATCTACAATACCAAACTTGGTAGTGGTGCCGCCAATGTCAATACCTACGGTCAATGCGTTATTCATGGTTATAGCTTAGTTCCTTTTTAAAATAAAGCGTTATAGAAAATAATATTAATGACCGGATCCGGCGCCAAGTTTATCAAAATCTATTCCCTGCGCCTTTAAAACTGATTTGGCCTGGATAGCATAAAAAACAAGGTATGCAAAACACAGCACGCCTACCACGTAACTGAACTGAATTCCTATTTCGTCGGCCATCACTCCTTGCAGCCAACTTACAATACCACCACCCATAATCATCATAATAAGCAAACTGCTTCCCTGGTTGGTATGCCGGCCAAGACCCGCAACTGCGATAGTAAATATACATGGCCACAAGGTGCTGCAAAACAAACCTACGCTTGTAAAAGCATACGCACTTACCATACCAGAGGAGAACATGCCGATACACAAGGCAATGATGCCTGCAGCAGAAAAAATGAGTAGCATTCTTACCGGATTGCCTTTGCTTAAAATATCACAAACAATCATAACCGCAATCACCAGGGCATAAATATAAAAGCCGGAAACATCATGATCTGCAATGGTATTTACCAACAAGAAAACTCCAAATGCGAGGTAGGGCATAAAAAAACCAAGGATTTTTTTAGTGCCCGCTTTTACATCAAATGCTCCTACTGCTCCTGTCCAACGGCCTATCATCAGGCTTGCCCAATACAAAGAAATGTATGGAGCGACCTTCTCTGTAGACACTCCCAGGTATTGCTCCAGGTAGGCAGGCAGGTTACTTGCGGTAGAAACTTCTACGCCCACATAAACAAAAATGGCTATCATTCCCATCACTAATTGTGGATAATGGAAAGCAGACTTTTTATCTGTTAACTTATCTGCTTCTACTGCTTCTTCTTTTGCAACAGCATCAAGGTCTATTTTATTTGGTACCGAAGAGAACTTGATAAATACGGCCACCAAGAGAAAGGCAAGACCTAGAATGAGGTAGGGAGTTTTTACACTTTCTATGCTTGCCACTGAAGAACCTGAAGACACGCTTCCAAATATGGCGAAGCTTACCAGTAATGGGCCGATAGTGGTACCGAAATTATTGACACCGCCAGCCATGGTAAGTCGTTGCGCACCCGTTCTAGGATCGCCCATTACGATAGCAAGGGGGTTGGCCGCAATTTGTTGTAATGAAAACCCTAAGCCTACTATAAACAAACCGGAAATCATCAAAGTAAATGATGCATTGTTAGCTGCGGGGTAAAACAGCAAGGTACCTAATGCAGAAATGATAAGTCCTACAGCAATCCCATTCTTGTAGCCAATTTTATTAAGCAGATCGCTGCCGATGACTTTTGAAATTCCGAAATAAATAAGAGAGCCTACGGTATAAGCAACATAAAATGCAACAGACACTAGTTGGCTTTCGCCCTGGCTGAGATTAAACGCTTTCTTAAAAACAGGAATTAGTATATCATTACTAGCCGCTACAAAACCCCAAAAGAAAAAAACAGTAATGAGCGTACCGAACTGAGACCACTTGGTTTTGGAGTGAGTATCTACTGTATCATTTAGTTTTTCTTGCATCATACAAATAAATTTTTTGTGTGGCTCAAAGTATAGTAATTTAACCAATAGGAAAAATTTTGAGAGTTTAATTTGTTTGTAATGAATTCGTGCTTAATTTAAACTGCCATTTTAAAGCAACTATTTTATCGATGGAAATAATTCATGTAAGTGCTGAATGCTACCCAATGGCAAAGGCAGGTGGACTTGCCGATGTAGTGGGCGCCCTGCCTAAATATCAGCAAAGTCTTGGTCATGTTACTAAAGTTGTTATGCCTATGCACCGTACAAAATTTTTGTACGACAATGAATGGGTAGTAGAATACAAAGGCAATTTTGGAATGGGCGCTGCACGCTACGATTTCACCATCATCAGGGAAAAGACCAACAAGCTTGGCTTCGATCTTTTTTGTGTAGACATCAATGGTTTGCTGGACCGGGAAAATATTTATAACTATGGGGACGACACCGAAAGGTTCGTAGCGTTTCAAATAGCTGTGGTGGAGTGGATGAACCAATGGGAACACCAGCCTGATGTAGTGCATGTCCACGATCACCACACTGCCCTCGTACCATTTATGATGCAGCATTGTTTTGCCTACCGCCAACTTGCTGCCGTAAAAACAGTTCTCACCATTCACAACGCCCAATACCAGGGTTGGATGGGGTGGGATAAGGTTTCTTACCTGCCCGCATGGGACACCTGGCGCTGGGGATTGCTGGATTGGGACAAGACGATTAATCCTCTTGCCTGCGGTATTAGATGCGCTGATAAGGTTACTACGGTGAGCCCCGGCTACATGGAAGAAATAAAATACAGTGCGAATGGCCTTGAATTTTTATTTAACCTTGAAGGGCAAAAATGTTCAGGCATTATCAATGGCATCGATTATGCCGTGTGGGACCCTGCCATTGATACGTACATCCTTGATAATTTTTCTACGAAAGATGTAAACAAAGGAAAGGAATTAAATAAGAAAAAACTCTGCGACGATTTTGGATTTGACATCAGCTTGCCGCTGTTTGTTTTCATTGGCCGGCTGGTAGGAGAGAAGGCTGCAGATATTTTGCCTGAAGCCATTCACCAGGCTTTCTATCACATGAAAGAACAGTTTAGTTTTTTAATACTAGGCAGCGGTGAACCCGACATTGAAATAGCCTTGCAGGAAATGCAGCAGCAATACAGCGGATACTATAATTCACAAATTTCATACAACGAAAAACTAAGCCACCAAATGTATGCCGGAGCGGATTTCTTATTAATGCCCAGCCGTGTAGAACCTTGTGGGTTGAACCAATTGTATGCCATGCGATATGGCACTGTGCCTGTAGTAAGAAGAACTGGTGGCCTTGGCGATACGGTAAAAGATTTTGGAGAAGAAGGAGGTTATGGCGTTTGTTTTAACCAGGCCACTGTGGGCGACATTTTGCATGGCATGAGCCGGGCTATTAGTTTGTTTGCAGATGAGGATGCGCTGCACAAAGTGCGCCTGCGTATGATGGCAGTAGAAACAAGCTGGGAGAAAAGTGCTTTAGATTATATCAATTTATATTTATCCATAAATTAAACCAAAGACCATGTTAAGCAAACAGGTTGTAGCAGTAATACTAGGAGGTGGAGCCGGCAGTCGGCTGTATCCGTTAACTGCTACCCGCAGCAAACCCGCAGTGCCCATAGCCGGTAAATACCGCCTTGTTGATATCCCCATTTCAAACTGTATCAACAGCAACATTAACCGCATGTATGTATTAACCCAATACAACTCGGCATCGCTAAACAAACACATTAAAAACACCTACCAATTTAGTGGGTTCAGCTCGGGATACGTAGACATTCTAGCCGCTGAGCAAACACCCGATAGCCCGGGTTGGTTCCAGGGCACCGCAGATGCTGTGAGGCAGTCTTTAAAACACATTAAAAACAATGATTTTGAGTACGTTCTTATTTTAAGTGGTGACCAGCTTTACCAAATGGATTTTGCCGAAATGATAGATAAGCACATTGCAGATGGTGCTGACATTACCATTGCCACCATCCCGGTTGGCGAAAGAGAAGCACCCGAATTCGGAATTCTAAAATCTGACGGCTCGCAAATAATTACTTCTTTTATAGAAAAGCCAGCAAAGGATTTGCTTAGCCAATGGACAAGTGATACAGGGGAAGAGATGAAAGCGCAGGGAAGAGATTACCTGGCCTCTATGGGTATCTATATTTTCAACAGAAAATTATTATTTGAATTGCTGGAGGTAGAAAAGAAAGACGCTACCGATTTTGGAAAGGAAATAATTCCAGATGCAATTGACAAATACAAAGTTTTAAGTTTTCAATATGATGGTTACTGGACGGACATTGGAAACATTTATTCTTTCTTTGAAGCAAACCTCGCCCTCACCCTGGACATTCCTCCGTTCAATCTTTTTGACAATACAAAAATGGTATACAGTCGTGCAAGAATGCTGCCGCCTGCCAAGATCAGCGGCACACACCTCGATCAAACCATTATTGCAGAAGGTTCTATTATCAGCGCAAAATCGATTTCTAATTCTGTGATCGGTATAAGAAGCAGGATAGGGGCTGGCAGTGAGCTCGTAAGTTGTTATATAATGGGCTGCGATTTTTATGAAACCATCAATGAAATAGCGTACAACCATGAAAAGGGAATTCCTATGGCGGGCATAGGAGAAAACTGCAAACTCAATCATGTTATTGTAGACAAAGACTGCCGGTTAGGCAACAACGTTACCATTAACGGAGGCAGCCATCTTCCTGATTCTGATCACTCACTTTATGCCGTAAAAGATGGTATCGTGGTGGTTAAAAAAGGGGCCATCATTCCCGACGGTTATAGCATAGGATAATAAAATTCATTTTATAAAAAGAGGCCCCGATTGCGCCTTTTTTTATTTTGGAACAAACTATGATAGATAAATTCTGGTCTGACGACGAACAAATAAATTCTATACATAATAAAAAATATAATTTAAAAGAACTGAATAACATGTTTCCAAAGTAACTTTTATGAAAAAAATCATCGTTTATCTTTTGATGGCCTGCAACCTCTTTACTGCGCAAAGCCAATGGAGCGGCAACCCTTCTATAAACAACATCCTTTCTAACAAAGCAGGCAACGAGTATGATCCTATAGCAGTTTCAGATGCTGTAAACGGAAGTTTGATTTTTTTCTCAGACCAAATTAATGGTGACATCTATGCGCAAAGAATAACTACCAATGGAGCTTTGGCCTGGGGCAGCAGCAGCAACCCAGTAAATGTGTGCGTAACTGCCGGGCAAAAATTTGAAGTGACTGCCATTCCAGACGGAGCAGGAGGAGCCTATGTAGCATGGAGCGATTACCGGCATGACCCAAACATAGGCGAAATCTATCTGCAAAAAATATCATCTACCGGCGCCATTCAATGGGTGGCCAACGGGCTGAGAGTGACCAACAATACATCTAGTGACGACCTAAAGCCCTTGCTATGCCAGGACGGCTTGGGCGGTGTATTGGTCACTTGGTACGGCGATGATGCTGTAGCCCAAACCGTTCAAAATTATGCTCAGCGGTATAATAGTGCCGGCACCGCACTTTGGACTGCTAATGGTGTGCAGGTAACTACTGCAGCAGGATTCAGAGCCTCTACCAGCATACTACCAGACGGAGCTAATGGGGCAATTATTTTTTACCTGGATACACGTAACGATCCGAACGGTTTAAATTATGCTTTCTTGAATGGTAACAATCTTACGAATACCGACATCTACGGTCAGCGGCTCAGTGCCGCCGGTGCCCGGCTTTGGGGCAACGATGGCTCGGCAATCATCACTGCCCCCGGCAACCAAAATGATGAAATAGTATCGGACGCCATTGCTGATGGCAGTGGGAATATAATACTGGTATTTAGTGATGGAAGAAATGACCCGGGCGATTATACCAACTACGACATCTTCGCTCAAAAGGTAAACAGCAGTGGAGTGCCACAGTGGGCGGTAAACGGTATACCTGTATGCACCGAAGTTGGAAATCAATTTGTCACCGGCTTTGCGTCAGATGGTGCCGGGGGCGTGGTAGTCTCGATGGACTTTGAAAGTGTCGGCAGGCTATATGCACAAAGAATAACGAGTATGGGCACTGCAGCATGGGCCGTAGGTGGTGTGGCGGTTTCGGAGGCAGGAGATTTAATTTTCGACGGTACCATCGTAGCAGACGCAAGCGGTAACAGCATTTTTACTTTCAGCGCAACCAATAGCAATACTTTAAAAGCTCAGAAGTTGAATAGCGCCGGCGTGTTACAATGGGGTGTTGCAGGATCGGTGGTGTGTAACAATCCCGCAGCAAATGCCAGGTTCCCGTCTCTTACTGCAAGCACTGCCGGCAGTGTGATTATTTCGTGGAACGACAGCCGGAATAATTTAGCAGCATCTGGTGAGGATATTTATGTATCAAAAGTATTGGCCAACGGAATCCTGGCTGCAACTACAGGCAGCAGCTCAGTAACGGTAAGCGATGGGAACTGGAATAGCCCGGCAACGTGGGCCGGGGGCATTATACCGCCAACGGGCGCTACAGTGGTCATTCGCCACAATGTAACCGGAAATATCAATGCAAGTTGTGCCAGTGTAACCGTGCAAAGTCCGGGCAATTTGACTGTGAACCCCGGCATTGTCATCAGCATTACCAACTAGCAAATGAGGATAAAAAATGGGGCGATCTTACAACAACGCATTCCACCTAAATTGTTCCTTCCATTTATTTTGTTCGGGGTCATCGTCGCTTCCTCATTCGCTTGAAGCGTAAAACAAATCTTTTTTCAATCCTGTATTCGTAAATCAATTTAAACATTTATCTGTCAGACTGCTCACATCAGGCACGACAACGGATCTAACTGTGGTAAAGAAAGAAGGCTGCCCCACACTGTTGAGACAGCCTTACTCTTGTGAAATAATGCATTACTTCTGTATGCTTAATCTTAATCTTGAACTATTTTTTCCGTCAGATGTTTACATATAATAAATATTTAGCGGAAGATCATTTACATTGATACTTGTACTCTTTGTTCCAGAAGGATATTTCAAGACTTTTTTCAGATTACCGAACATATCTACTATTCTCA
>JAYTBG010000119.1:0-1978 GCA_043737055.1 Chitinophagaceae bacterium
AAAATAGCTGAAAATTTTAGTATTGAAGATGCCCAACGCATTAAAGACATTGAAAGTATTACCAACCATGATGTAAAGGCAGTAGAGTATTTTTTAAAGGAAGAGTTAGATAAGGTTGAAGCAGGAAATGTTAAAGAATGGGTGCACTTTGGCCTTACTTCACAGGATATAAACAACACCTCCATACCGTTGAGTTGGAAAGATTGTGTAGAACATGAATACCTACCTACAGTACTCAACCTAAAACAAACGCTGCATCAGTTTGCAGGTGACTGGAAAGCAGTTTCAATGCTTGCCCGAACCCATGGTCAGCCGGCATCTCCCACAACCCTTGGCAAAGAAATAATGGTTTTTGTAGAGCGGATAGAAAACCAGGTTCATCTGTTGAGCTACATACCCTTTTCGGCAAAGTTTGGTGGCGCAACCGGAAATTTTAATGCACACCATATAGCCTTTCCACAAAAAGATTGGCTTAAGTTGGGCGACCAATTTGTAGAAAACGTACTTGGATTACAACGCCTTAAGTTTACCACCCAAATTGAACACTACGATAACTTGTCTGCATATTTTGATGGAATAAAGCGGATTAATAACATTCTTACGGACTTGTGTCGCGACATCTGGACTTACATCAGCAACGATTATTTTAAACAAAAAACCAAAAAGGGTGAAGTGGGCAGCAGTGCCATGCCACATAAAGTAAACCCAATCGATTTTGAAAACGCTGAGGGTAACCTGGGTATTGCTAATTCGTTTTTTGAACACTTTTCCTCAAAACTACCCATTAGCAGACTGCAACGCGACTTGACGGACAGTACGGTATTAAGAAACATTGGAGTACCCATGGCCCATACCCTCATCGCTATAAAATCTATAGAAAAGGGTTTACAAAAATTGGTTTTAAACGAAGTAAAGATTAAAGAAGATCTTGAAAATAACTGGGCTGTTGTAGCGGAAGCCATCCAAACCATTTTGCGTCGCGAAAAATACCCCAACCCTTACGAAGCATTGAAGGATTTGACAAGGGGAAAAACTTCCATTACCAAAAATGACATACAGGAATTTATTTCATCTTTAAAAATAAGTAGCCAGCTAAAAAAGGAATTGAAACAAATAACACCTTCCAATTATGTAGGCGTTACACCTGTTTATTAATATCGAACCCTGCAAAATGAATATTTTGATTGGACTATCTCTCCTTCAGCAAAACTCAAGAATCATATATTTCCATAAATTTTAGACCGTTTAACCTATCTGTTCCCCAGATTCTTACCTTCGCGTAACTTTAAAAAAAGTTGTTAGCCAATTCTAAATATAAAATACTTACATTTCAACCATTCCTGAAATTTGATTACTTGTATTTAAAAAGGTGATTATTAAAATTTTTATTAAGCATGAAACTATCAAAATTTATTTTTGATCTTCCTCTAAACCTGATTGCTCAAAACCCGGCAAAGAAGAGAGAAGACAGCCGCATGATGGTTGTTCACAAGAAGACGGGACAAATAGAAAACAAACACTTTCGCGACATCGTTGATTATTTTGAGGACAAGGATTCCTTTGTAGTTAACAATACAAAAGTGTTTCCGGCAAGAATGTATGGTCGTAAAGAAAAAACAGGTGCCCTGGTTGAAGTATTTTTATTACGTGAATTAAACAAAACCAATCGTTTATGGGACGTAATTGTAGAACCTGCCCGTAAAATAAGGGTAGGTAACAAAATTTACTTTGGCGATGCTGATGAACTGGTTGCAGAGGTAATTGACAATACTACCAGTCGTGGCAGAACCATTCGCTTTTTGTGGGAGGGTGAAGAAGAAGATTTTAAAAAGCAATTGGAGGCATTAGGGGAAACCCCGTTACCTGAATACATTAAGCGCAAGCCCGATGAGAACGACCGCGAACGCTACCAGACAGTTTATGCAAAACATGAAGGAGCTGTTGCAGCCCCTACGGCTGGTTTGCATTTTAGTAAAGA
>JAYTBG010000120.1:0-11752 GCA_043737055.1 Chitinophagaceae bacterium
GTATATGCCCACCAATTTTTCTTTTATCGTGCATGATGCGCTTAATCTCTAGCGTAACTAAATATCACATCATCATGTGAACCGTAGAAAATTCTTAAACCTAATCTTTGTTTGAGTTTCTATCACTTCATAAACTTTCAGCAATGAAAACACTTTTTATATTTTCAACCTTTTGTATTTTATTTCAATGGAGTTCATTTGCACAGCAAGCAGTGGGCATTGGAACTACCACTCCCAATAGCAGTGCAATGCTTGATATAACCAGCCCTTTAAACAATAAGGGTTTGCTTATACCAAGACTGACAAGCGCTCAGCGCATTGCAATCACATCTCCTGCCACCGGCCTTATCGTTTATCAAACTGACGGAACGGCGGGCTTATATATGAACAACGGAACTTCAGCTTCGCCTATTTGGGCTTATGTGTTTACTTCCGGCTCAGGGGCATTAAGTGGCTCTGGTGCTGCTACACAGGTTGCATTCTGGAACGGAGCATCTTCGCTCTCATCAAACAGTAATCTTTATTGGGATAATACAAACAGCCGCCTGGGCATTGGCACACCTACTCCCGCAGTTTCACTGGATGTAACCGGAAATGGATTTCGTGTAGCCAATTTTATAAATACCTCCGCCACTGCTTTAAATTTTTATGGGGTATATGGCAGTAGTGAAGTAACGCCCAATTACGGTTTTGGTGTGAGAGGAGATGGAGGTAGTGTTGGGGTATATGGTTCTGCTGATTTGGCTGGATCGGGCCCAAGGTATGGTTTAAGAGGTTATGGTAGAAACGGTTCTAACAGTAATTATGGCGTGTGGGGAAGCGCTACGGGCGGAACAGACGCTATCGGAATTTATGGCATAGCATCTGGCGGTGGTAATAATTGGGCTGGCCTATTTGACGGAAATATGAAACTTGAAAATGGAGATATGACGCTCAATTCTGCAACGGGCATTGTTAACTTCAAGGCAGCAGAGGTTGAAAAGGGCTTTGTGCAATTGTCTGGCGATGATTTGAAGGTGGGAACATTTAGTACCAACACCAACGGGAAATTTATTATCAGAACCAGTGGTGCCGACCAGGTGTATGTAACAGGTAACGGGATGGGTTTGGAAGTTCCAACACCGTTAGCAAAACTGCATGTACAAGGCGGCCAGGATGCGGATTTATCGACCTCCACAAATGGGTATGTTATGTTAGGGTCCGCAGTAAGCAGCGGCACCAACCTTCTATTGGATAACAATGAAATAATGGTACGTAGTGGCTATTCTGCCGCCGGTACACTTAGTCTGCAAAATGATGGTGGTGAACTTGCAGTAGGTGCAAGAACAACCATAAATAAAGCCAATGAAGCATTAAAATTGAATGGAGTTAATGCCT
The DNA here is from genome assembly GCA_043737055.1 of Chitinophagaceae bacterium. Lineage (GTDB taxonomy): Bacteria > Bacteroidota > Bacteroidia > Chitinophagales > Chitinophagaceae > Ferruginibacter. Next base: position 1,378 of record JAYTBG010000120.1, read on the forward strand.
CTATCAGCTTTATTCAGCCAGGGCTGCAACCCAATTCTTTTATTGCACAAACATCTACCGGGTTGTTTCTGGGGGCCAATTTCGGTAATATTCACCTGGATGGAACACAGGTAGCAATTGGCGGCGTGGTACCAGCAGCTTCCGGGTATAAGCTTACTGTTACGGGGAAAATAATTGCAGAAGAACTAAAAGTAAAATTAAGTGGTAGCTGGCCCGATTATGTTTTTGAAAACAAATACAAACTGCAATCCTTACCTGAGCTAGAGCAATTTATACAAAGCAATAAGCATCTACCTAATATTCCATCAGCATCAGAGATAGAAAAGAATGGAATGGAAGTAGGAGATATGCAAAAAAAGATGATGGAAAAAATTGAAGAGTTGACGCTTTATGTGATAGACCTGCAAAAGCAAATTGAGGTTTTAAAGACTAAAAAATAATGACTTTAAATAAAGGTGCAGCGGCCGCAGTGTAACTTTTCACATGGATAATGAAATGAAACTTTTTTTTATCATATTGTTTTTAATAACAGGTTTATCATCCCTGGCCCAGACGCCTAAAGACGGTAACAGGCGCTGTGTGAGCAAGGCAGAAATGGATAGTCTTTTTTGTAGAATATATAGGAAAGCTCCAACAGCGAATGGCATGGAGCCAAACGATACTTTAACGCTAAATGGCACTACGGCATACACACATGCCTTTATGTGGCCGCTTTCTGCTTCAACAAATTATTACCAACCAAGCTTCTATTACATATCAAATTATCTTGACCTGGCATCTACCTATAGTATCGTGAGGGATTATCATTGTGGAGACCGCTCTTATGACAGCCGAGACGATGATGGGAACATATACAACCACACGGGTATTGACATTGCCACGGGACCGTTTGGATGGAAGATGATGGATGATAATAATGTAAATGTTATTGCAGCGGAAGGCGGAAGAATTGTAGATAAACATATTGGAGAGGCTTCCAGAACCTGTAGACCAGATGGTGTAGCCAATACATACTATGGAAATTATATTGCTATAAAACACGATGATAGTACAAGTGCATTTTATATGCACATGAAAGGAGGCACGGTTACCAGTAAGAATATCGGCGCAAGAGTAAACATGGGTGAATATTTAGGTGTTGTTGGCAGCTCAGGCAATTCTTCAGACCCGCATCTTCACTTCGAAGTACGGAGTCCTTCAGGTGGTATCATGGATCCATTTCAGAATGGAAACTGCAGGAATAATTATGCAGGACTAATTACAAGTAGTTTATGGGCACAAGAAGAGCCTTACCATAATAAAAAAATTTTATCTGTATTTACTTTATCCGGCAATTGGACGGGATCTACCTGCGATACAGGTGGAATCTCTTCAGGTTCATCAGAAGTGGTTCCGTACAAAAATCATTTTAGCGAAGGGAATCTCATATATTTTTCTGCGGCAGTAAGGGACATCAACGACGGCAATACAGTCAGGTTAAGAATATTTAAACCTAACGGTACTGAAATTTCTGATTATACTTATACTATGCCTTCTTCTGATACTTTCAGAGCCATGAAATTAATTCCGCTGCAAGTTCTTATAGCTCCCGGAGATTTGGGTACCTACCGCCTATTGTGTACTTATAATTCTGCCAGTGAAGTGCATTTGTTTACGATAGGATGCCCTGGTGCACTTACCCTAAGTGGGGCAAGATCCTCAAACACTGGTGCTATTAGTGGAAGCACCATTACTTCTACCGAAACACTCTCTTCTTTAACAATCAATGTAGAATACCAGGCAGAAACTGAAGTGATATTCACCCCCGGTTTTATTGCAAATGCTGGTTCTGAATTTTTGGGGAGGATAAATAATTGTACAATCGGAGGACAAAGAAATTTGAGTTTAGATACAAAACCGATGAAGCCTGATCTGAAAAATTAAGGAGTCGATTTTTGTGTGTACCTGACTACAAGGGTAAACTATGGGGTTGAAAATAAAAAAAATAAAAATGAATCAATTACCAACAAGAATAAGAGGCTGTAATTATATAAATAGGATTATTTCGTTTAGATCAACAAATATGAAACATTTTATAGTTATACTTTTATTAGGATTGTCAAATATAATTTTGGCTCAGCCTCCATATGAGCTATCTACCAACATTTATCGGATCCCTTATGTAAGTAGCACACTAATGTCTGTTTCCCGGGATCACTTTACGCATACAAGTACACAAGGGGATGTTACCGGTAGGTATGATCTTGTAGGCACTGGCCTGGGCACTGGTTGTACAAAATATAAACTTGCTGCTGCCGCAAAGGGTATTGTAAGACGAGTGGTTGATAACCATAATACAAATTGCGGAACAGATGGATGTGATGATTATAATAATTATGTGTGGATAGAACATGCCAATGGAGAATGGACGAAATATACACATATGAAGCAATACAGTGCCTCCCAAGATGCAGCAATAGCAGTAGGTGACACAGTTTGTGCTGGCACTTTCCTGGGTTATGAATGTGATATTGGATTTGCAAGCGGACAGCATTTACATTTTGAAGTTCGAAGGCCGTTGAACCCTGCTACCATAACTATTTCAGTAAAGGGAGGCTTTATGGCGAGAGCAGATGCTTTGCATCTTATTCCGGTTATTAATTCTATTTCTAAACATTATTTTGATGCAGGTGATAGCTTGACGGCAAGTAGCTCCAATGCATGTACTAACACAAACATCACCGTCCCTTCAATATCAATGCCCGATTCTACTTTCAAAATTTACATGGCTTCAACTGATATCCTAACAAACAATAACACGGTAACTTTTCAGAATGGTTCCAATGGAATGTTTCATGCTGGCAACAGTATTACAATTACACCAGGTTTCAGGGCTTCAGCGGGAAGTTATTTTCATGCCCGTATTGGCAATTGTGCTCCTGCTACTACACCAGGAAACTGCAAGTGAATAATGATGAATTATCACATAAGGTAAATATCAAAATTTATGAACTTATTCATAGGAAGGCTAGAAATAAAACAATTTGATATGAAGAAATTGTTTTATTGGATACCAATTTTTTTATTGCTCTTTCCGGTTTGTAGCATTTATGCACAGTGATTGCCGGCTGAATGTGGAACACCAACATCTACACACGATAAACTAAAAGATATTGCACCAGGAAATTTCAGGGTGCTTGCTGGTACCCGGGTTTTAAAAATGTTTATTGTAGTGTATGCTGATGATGATGGTAGTAACATAGCAATTGATGAAGAAACACTCAAAACTGAATTGGCATTTTCTAATAGTATTTATAGCATGGGGGATATTTGTTTTAGCATTGTAGAAATTGAAATTAGAAATACCACCGCTTTAAACAATCCGGGCTCTTCGTCCGTGAGTTATAGTGCGCAAAGGGTTAATGATGCATTTACTGTTTTTATTGTTCGTTCTATTGGAGGCTCTTCCGGAAACTCAGGAACATTCGGTTGGGCTCCAGGGATACCGGCTAGTCATATGATAACAAGAACTGGTGGGTTTGGAACAAGACGCACCTTTATTCATGAGATGGGCCATGCCTTTGGATTAGATCATACATTCAAGGGTACAGGCGATGATGAGGACAATCCTGGCTGCCATGAACTGGTAAACGGAAGTAACGGAAGCAGTTGTGGCGATTTCGTAGTGGATACTCCTGCTGATCCTTATGAAAGATGTGGTACAACCATATCTGGTTGTACTTTTCCCTATACCGGGACGGGTTGCAGGGATGCAAACAATAGTGCTTATAGCCCGCAAATGAATAATTTTATGAGTTACTGGGCAAACTATAATTGCAACCGTACGGTATTTACAAATGGTCAATACATTCGTATGCGATCTACAATTGATAATAATGTTACACTAAGTTCATTTTTAGCCCCGGATAATCTCACTGTTACAAATGCTACAATTTCTTCAGGCTTTGTAAAACAGGCATCAAAAATTCTCATGAATATTGGAAATATAAATTTAGCAGGAAATTATTCTGTAAATGGGTCCGCACAGGCAACATATTCTTCATTCGAAATAGTAATAAAGCCTGGGTTCACTGCTACTCCAAATTCAGAAGGGGTTTTACAAATACTGGCAAGTAACTGCCAGTGATCATATCTCCAGAATAATAAAATTGTGGAGATTACCATCCTTGATTAAAGGCAACGCATGAGTGACATACTCACTAATAGAATAAAGGATGAAAAAACCGGGTGCTGCACTTTAGCCGTTCCTGAACCGGGCATTTGTTATCCGTTTAATTCCCTTATGGTCAATTGAACCCTATCAGAATTTCCGCATGTTTACCTTTATCCTCTTTCTTCCATGAGTTGTACGATTTCTTTCCAATCTGTTTGATACAGCGTTAGCAGAAAGTTTAGGTCTTCATCATCCAGGCGCACAATTCCTGAGGTATTTTCTCTGGCCTGTTGCTTTGTTCTGATGCCTGGAATCACAGTATGCACCGTATTCAAAGAAATTATAAAACTAAGTGCCAACGACACCTTGCTGATAGAATATTTATCACACAAATTCCAAACTTTAGTTTCAAGTATTTTATTCGTCTTGGAAATGATCTCATAGTTCAACCGGAAATTTCTATGATCATCTGTACTGAATTTTTTCTCATTCTCAATTCTGCCTGTCAGCAATCCAAACTGCAAAGGCATTCTTGCAATGATGCCATAACCATTTGGGGTAGCTTCATTAATAATAGGGAAAGCAAGTTGATTGATGAAGTTAAAGACAAGCTGGAAACCATCGCCTTTTTTATTTTTTATCAGATAATCTGCTTCCGTTGTAGGCTTGAAAGTATTGAGCGATAGTCCCCAATACCTTATTTTACCTTCCCTCTGCAATTGTTCCATGGCTTCGATGCAGGTTTCTTTTTCAAAATGTTCCATTCTGGCCGAATGCAACTGGTAATAATCAATATGGTTTCTCTTTAGCCTTTCAAGGCTTTTATTGCAGGCTTCTAAAATATAATCTTTTGAATAATCTAATTGTATCCTGTCATCAATTACCCTATGGCCCACCTTGGTTGCAACAATCACATCATGCATGTTATGCAAAGCGCTTCCCAATAATTTTTCAGAATGGCCAAGACCATAAAAATCTGCTGTGTCAAAAAAATTTACCCCTTCATCCAACGAAGCTTTTATGGCATCATAAGATTCATCATCATTTGATGGCCCCCAACCTATAGGCGTATGTCCTACAACCGAATTCCCACCAATAGCCCAAGCGCCAAAACCAATTTCACTCACCATTAATTCTGTGTTGCCAAATTTTCTATAATTCATAAAACCTTAATTGTTGTTGCTGAAATTAATCAAAATGATACCCATTTTTAAATAAGCAAAGTAAATCACTCCCCGGATTAATTATATTTCTTGTACCCTTCTATTATGATAAAAATAATTTCGAAGATTATTTTTTTAAACCTAAATTATGGCCGTAAAGCGGAAAATATCTTAGGATGGATTGAAAACACTTGCGTCCATCAAAAAGTAACGCACTAAAACCCCGCCTAATATTAAACGGGGTATTTCAACGCTGAAAAAAAATCTATTTATTTGTTATTTGGATAGCCGCAATATCACCATTTGTTTTTCCTTTACGATGTAGAGATCTGTTTTTTCTAACAACGCCGCAGCCCATCTTCTGCGAGCCCCCATTTTAAAAATCAAAACATGCAAGTAGCTATTCTTTTATTTGATGACTTTGAAACCCTCGATGTATTTGGACCAGTAGAAATACTCGGAAGATTGCAACAGCACTATCAAGTATCTTTCTACAGCGCCGGAGGGGGTGTTGTAAACAATACGCATGGCGTATCTATCCTCACAAAAAAACTGGATGAAATAAAAGACGGTACAGATTTATTTTTAGTTCCGGGTGGTCATGGCACAAGGCCAGCGGTGCACGATATTGCTTTGATTGATAACATTAGGCAGATTTGTGCCGGCAGCCAGTATGTACTTTCGGTGTGCACAGGAAGCGCTCTATTGGCAAAGGCCGGCCTGCTGGATGGTAGAAATGCTACCAGCAATAAACGGGCATTTGATTGGGTAATCAGTCAGTCAGAAAAAGTGCACTGGATCAAAAAGGCCCGGTGGGTGAAAGATGGAAAGTTTTATACTTCCGCCGGCGTGAGTGCAGGCATGGATATGACATTGGGTTTTCTAGGCGATCTTCATGGAATTGAATTTGCCCGCAAAGTGGCATTCGAAATTGAATATACCTGGGTAGAGGATAGGGATCATGATCATTTTTATCAACAGATTATGTAACGCTTCTAAAAGCCGGGTTGGCAATTTTACAAGGCCACCAAACCAATAGTTACACTCAACAAAAGAAAGCGGATGATAGAAACGCAGAGGCTCATTTTAAAACCATTGACCTACGACCAATTGCTGAAGTATATTAAAATTGACAACTCTTTGGAAGAAGAACTGCACCTGGTGAAAATTTCCAGAACGATTTCACCCGAATTGAAAGAAGCGCTGGAACAAACCATACTCCCGAATGTGGCAGACCAAAGCAAGAACTATTTGTACTCCACACTGTGGACAGCAATCTTAAAAGGGGAGAACAAAATGATAGGCGACCTCTGTATTGTGGGGGAACCAAGCCCGGCGGGTGAGATAGAAATTGGTTATGGCACATACGACGAGTTTCAGGGTAAGGGGTTTATGACGGAAATGGTGGGCGGCATAATTGAATGGGCTAAAACGCAACCAGCCGTACAATTCATCATTGCTTCTACAGACAAAACAAATACTGCTTCCTTTAAAGTGCTTGAAAAAAATAGTTTTGTCAAGATTGGGGAGACCGCCAGCTTGTTTAATTGGAAATTAGCCATCAATAAAGATTAAACTATTGTGGGAATCAAACAAACTGTTGCGGCAATGTAAACAGTCTTTAAACATGACGAAAGTATTGATAACAGGGGCAACGGGGAATGTTGGTGTAGAGACCGTAAAAGCTCTGCTCAATATGGACCATCATCTTGACCTGTATGGGGGCGTTAGAGATTTAAAGGGAGACAACATCTCACTATCTACAAATGGAATAAAGTGTTTGCATTTCGACTTTTTAGATATCCAGACGTACAAGCATGCCTTGCTGGGTTGTGACGTACTTTTTTTACTGCGGCCGCCGCAGATTTCTGCAGTAGACAAATACTTTAAACCGCTGATAAATGCCTGTGTGGAAGAGGGAGTGGGGCATATTGTTTTCCTATCTGTGCAGGGAGTGGAAAAGAGCAATATTATTCCTCATCATAAAATTGAAAAGTTAATAAGAGCCAGTAACATTGTTTACACATTTTTGCGGCCGGCGTATTTTATGCAAAACATTACTACAACTTTACGTGTAGATTTGGTTACCCACAGCCGAATTTATTTACCAGCGGGCCAGGCAAAATTTGTGCTTATAGACGTTCGGGATATTGGTGCCGTGGCTGCAAATATTCTGACAAACATTTCTCAACATACAAATAAATCCTACGAACTAACCGGCAACGAAAAACTGACGTTTTTCGAAATGGCAAATCGGATAGGTACTCAATTAGGTATCCCGATGCGGTTTGAATCTCCAAACCTCCTCCAATTCTTCATAGCAAAAAGGAGGGAGCACGTTCCGGTTGGGTTGATATTGGTAATGATAATTCTTCACTATCTTCCAGGGTTTCAAAAAGAGCCGGAACTTACCGATTGGGTCAAGAAAATAACCAACAAAGACCGGATTACATTTGACCAGTTTATAAACGACAACAGATTATTGTTACTGCCAAAAATGGATAAGGAACTTTAATATCAGGAGTTCATGAGCAGTTTTGAAAGGTAAAGTTTGTGGCCTAATGGCCTCGGTTTTGATAAACCACGATTGGAAAGCTTTTGGCAAGGGATGCAGATCTGGTATTCGCACCAAAGCCTTACTGATTAAATTGGTAGCCCTTCAATAAATTTTAAATTTGTCTGCATATGAGATTTGCATTACTACTGTTGGCGTTTTTCACAACAACCGCCTATGGCCAGTTTTTAAAACTTAGCACCAAGCCTCCACCAGCAGGCGGCTATCCGGAAGCCGTTCTTAAGATTGAAAAGGCAAATCATACTTGTGTAAAGCTTCCCACCAAAAGTTTTGCTACGCTTATAAAAAAATATCCTTTCAATAAGAGTGCACAGATTCAACTAGCTTCTTTTAAAGGTGATAAGCTGCAACTCCAAAACGACAGCGGTCGTTCTGCAAACCTCTACGAGGTAAATACCCTGCAGCTTCCGCAAATACAAAGCCTTACTAACGTTATGTACAATATTGGTTTTGGAGGCACCATCTTATTGGTAGAGGAACTTGCTTGTTACGATCCAAAAAACGCCATTGTATTTATTGACTCAACGGGAAAGGCATTTGATTTTATAGAAATTTGTTTTGAATGTCAGCAATTCAACAGCAGTTCTGAGAATATAGACTTCGGGGAAGTTTGTAATGAAAAGTTTAATTTGCTTAAACAAGAATTTATCCGTGCCGGTGTGCTGTATGGCAAAAAGATAAAAAGTAGTTTTATGGCTGGCGCAAGAATTTGACTGCATAATAAATGCCCTAGTTTCCCGAAGGCTGCGGGCAGGTAGCTACTCTTTAAAAAAAATATTGTGTGCAAAAACCTTTTTCCTACTCATCATCATAATCTTCTTCGTCTTCAAAAAGGCTCTCGTAGAGCTCGGCTTCATCTTCAGTAAGTTCATCTACTACTTCAAACACCTCTTCATCCAGTTGTTTCCAAAAAGTATATTCGCTTTCGCCATCGTTGCCCACTAAAAGCACACATTGGCTGGTGGTCATAAGCGGCTTTACCAGCATCAGTTCGTCATCTTCGGTTTCTTTTATCAGGTAGTAAACGTCTTGTTGTAATTCAGAAAATGTGCTCATAATAATAATTTGTATTAAAGCTAGACATCTATTATGATGCCAGTATTAAGTTTTTCTTAAATGGAAGTGAAGTTCCAATGTTGAACACCTGGAAGTGGCCCGTGCATTTATTTACCTGGATCATATGTGGGAAGAAATGGAGAACATGCGTAAGACAGAGGATAATAAAAATTAATGCAGGGGTAGCCCTTGTGGTTGCCCTATTGGTTGCCCCATATAAAATAAAAACGCACAATGCCATACAACCCAAGCATTCATCACCGCCGCAGCATCCGCCTGAAAGGATATGATTATTCACAGGCAGGATTGTATTTTATTACCATTTGCATTCAGGATAGAGAATGTTTTTTTGGAAATATTGTAAATGGCGAAATGATATTAAATGATGCTGGAAAAATGGCAGACAATGAATGGGGTAAAATACCCGACCGATTTATAAATGTTCAATTGCATGAACATATTGTAATGCCCAACCATTTCCACGCCATTATGGAAATCGTAGGGGCAACCCTTGTGGTTGCCCCGGTTGGAACAACCGTTGCCCCGGATGGAATAACCGGTGCCCCGGTTGGAACAACCGTTGCCCCGGATGGAACAACCGGTGCCCCGGTTGGAACAACCGTTGCCCCGGGCAATGAAATCGTTGGCAATGAAAACGGGCAACCACAAGGGATTGCCCCTACCAAACCAAAAACTGTTGGTGACTTTGTTGGCGCATTTCAATCAATTGTAACGGTGGAATATATCCGTGGCGTGAAACAATTGGATTGGCCACCATTCAACGGAAAATTATGGCAACGAAATTATTGGGAACACATCATTCGTGATGAACAATCCTATCACCGTATTTCCAATTATATAATCAACAATCCAAAAAATTGGAAGGGCGATAAATTCCATGAATAATAATTTGTCAGGGCAATTCTTGTGGTTGAAAAAAAAGGAAAAATTAAAATATACACACCCTCATTTAAAAAAGACCACATCAGCCTCATACCTGCATTACAATTACTTCAAAAGTTGGGATACTTATCTCAGCCAGGATGAAGCACTGGCATTAAATGGGAATAAAACCACGAATGTGATTTTAGACAAAGTATTGCGTACTCAGGTAAAGGAAATAAACAGCATCAAGGTAAGCAACTAAGGGCCGCTCTTATTAGGAGAGAAGCCAGCAGCATTATGCTTTAGCATTTTTCAGTTCTTCTAACGACTTAGTTACTTTTTTAAAAATGTCATCATCCGTCATGGGCTTAGGCACAAACTTTTCACCAATAATATTTTCATACAGTTCAATGTAGCGCTTACTAATGCTATCTATCCACTCTGCAGACATCGTAGGTACTGTTTGCCCTTCCTTACCCATAAAATTATTGGCAATGAGCCATTCTCTTACAAACTCTTTGCTCAGTTGCTTTTGTTTTTCGC
>JAYTBG010000121.1:0-25902 GCA_043737055.1 Chitinophagaceae bacterium
GTGCCCAGAACAGGATTCGAACCTGCACATCCTTGCGAACGCTGCCACCTGAAGGCAGTGCGTCTACCAATTTCGCCATCTGGGCATCTTCGAAGTTCAAGAGGTTTAAAGTTGCAAGGTTCAACATTGAGCCTTTGTAATTCCCAAAATCTCATTCAACATGTCAGAGTTTTAAACTTTTGAACGTTGAACTTTTGAACTGTCGAACTTTTGAACCGTTTAAGGCCTGCAAATATAAGCGCTTACACCGAAACGTTGAAATCTCTCAGCGCATCGTTTAAACTCGTTTTTAAATCGGTACTAGCCTTGCGCTGCCCGATGATCAATGCACAGCCAACACCATACTCACCAGCGGGAAATTTTTTGTTGTATGTTCCCGGAATCACAACACTCCTGGCGGGCACGATACCTTTCATTTCTTTGGGCTCATTTCCGCTTACATCAATAATCTTAGTACTTTGGGTAAGCACTACATTGGCACCAAGCACAGCTTCTGCTTCTACTCTCACACCCTCCACCACAATACAGCGACTACCAATAAAACAGCCATCTTCTATAATGACAGGGCTTGCCTGCAACGGCTCCAATACACCACCAATACCCACGCCACCACTTAGGTGCACGCCTTTTCCTATTTGAGCACAACTGCCAACGGTAGCCCATGTGTCTACCATAGTACCTTCATCTACATAAGCGCCTATATTAACGTATGAAGGCATGAGCACCACATTTTTAGCAAGGTAAGCGCCATAGCGGGCTACTGCATGTGGCACTGCACGCACCCCGAGTTCCTTGTAATTACTTTTCAATTTCATCTTATCGTAAAACTCAAAAGGAGGCAGGGTAAATGTTTCCATTTGCTGTATTCCGAAATACAAAAGAATGGCCTGCTTTACCCATTCATTTACCTGCCACGCTCCACTAACAGGTTCGGCTGTACGCAGCCTGCCTTTGTCTACCTCTTCTATCACATCCCTGATGGCCTGGATATACTTTTCATCCTTCAACAAGGCCCGGTCTTCCCAAACAGAAGCTATCAATTCGTTTAAGTGCATGGTAATTTTTTTGCGAATTTAAACCAGTTCTGGTAAACATCAAATGTTTGAGGGGAGTGCTGCTTAGAAACTATATTTGCGGCAGCAGGAACTTATTTTTAATAAACACCCCATATCATGCGGATAGGATTTGATGCTAAGCGGGCCTTTCAAAACAGCACTGGACTGGGACACTACAGCCGCACCCTGCTCACTTCGCTATCCCAATACTATCCGTTGAACAAGTACTTTTTATTTGCACCCAAGATTACTTCACGTTTTGCAAATGGGCAACATCCATTCAAAGTAATTACACCCACCCGGTTTCCTCACACCCTGCTGAAAGCTGCCTGGCGCACTAAGGGTGTAGTTAAAGATTTGAAAGAAAACAACATTGACCTCTACCATGGTTTAAGTCATGAGATACCTATCGGAATACAATCCACTGGCATCCCTTGTGTAGTAACGATACATGACCTGATTTTTGAAAGATACCCGCAGCAGTACAACAAATTGGATGTGCTTATTTATCGGAAAAAATTTAAGTATGCCTGCACACATGCTAACCGCATCGTTGCCATCAGCCAGCAAACAAAAAATGACCTCATCGATATTTACAAAGTTCCGGCCGCTAAAATTGACGTGTGCTACCAAAGTTGCGATGAAAGTTTTAGCCACAAGGTAACAGCAGCGCAAAAAGATTTGATAAGAGCGCTCTATCAACTCCCTGAGCGATTTTTTTTGAGCGTTGGCTCCATCATAGAACGTAAGAACCTGCTAACGATTTGTAAGGCTATGCTGCTTTTGAAAAACAGGTTAAACATTCCGCTCGTTGTAATTGGCAATGGAGCTGCTTATAAACAAAAACTTAAAAAATTTATCGAAGAAAATGAATTACGGGACCAAGTCATCTTTCTTTCGGACAATGCAGAAGCGAATAGCAACGAAGGTTTCAAAAGCTCGGCACATTTCCCGGCCATTTACCAGATGGCGGAAGCCTTGATCTACCCTTCAATTTTTGAAGGCTTCGGCATACCGGTGTTAGAAGCTTTGAGTAGCGGGACACCTGTAATTACCTCGAACGTTTCGTGCATGCCGGAAGCCGGGGGCAATGCTGCTGCATACATAGACCCCTACGACGCAGAAACTCTATCTTTAAAAATGGAGGAAATTGCCAACGACAAACAGCTAGCTGCTGCCATGTCGGCACAAGGACTGCAACATGCCGCTCTATTTTCTGCGGAAAAAACGGCGACCTCCATTATAGAAGTTTATAAAAAACTTGTTTCATGAAATTCAAAAATGACATTGAAGCTGCCGTAGCAGTTTTAAGAAACGGGGGACTTATTTTATACCCAACAGATACGGTATGGGGCATCGGGTGCGACCCAACTAATGAAGAAGCTGTGCAAAAAATATATAATCTTAAACAGCGGAACGAAGAGAAAAGTATGATCATCCTGGTGGGTGAGGAAAAAGAAATTTTGAATTACAGCAATGAATCTACTCCCGTAATTTTCGATTACATAAAGGGCGTTCATAAACCGACCACAGTAATTTATGACAAGGCAAAAAACTTAGCGTCGAACCTTGTAAACAAAGATGGCAGCATTGGAATTCGGATTGTGAAAGATGAATTCTGCAAAGCGCTCATACAGGCTTTTGGAAAAGCGATCGTTTCTACTTCATCCAACATAAGTGGGTACCCGGCACCATCTTATTTTCAGGATATAGATATTGCAATAAAAAACGGTGTTGACTTTGTAGTTCAACACCGCCAGGATGATTTAACGATTGCTGCACCGAGTACTGTAGTGAAATTAGCAGACGATGGCAGTATTTTGGTGATCAGGCCTTAACTAAAATAAAGCGAACCCCACTCCCACCTGAAAGTTCTGGTTCTTCCACTTATCCTGATCGTCTATATCATTAATATTGTTGAGTCCAACAGCATACCTTCCATAAATTCTCAGCTTAGAGATATTTAATTGCAAGCCACCTACCATGCTGAAGTCACCGTTAGAAAAAGCAGCTTTGCCATTGTTTACAAGCGACTTTTGATTGTCCAGGAGAATACCATATTGCGGGCCTACCTGCAGAGTTACAAAGGGATTTGGGTTATACGTTAGCAACAATGGAATTTTGAGGTACTGTAGTTTTACATCAGAAACTGACTTGAAATCATACACAGTACTAAAGCTGGAACTGGTATCTACTTTTACAGAGGTAAATAATATCTCAGGTTGAATGCCCCACTTCTTACCAAATTTAAGTTGTGCAAATGCACCGGCATGATAGCCATAACTGAATTCGTCGGCAAAAGCTTTACCATCAATTTTGTGAATTTCAGCACCGCCCTTTATGCCTGCTTCAAAATCCTGAGCTACCACAACTGCAGTGCTCGTTAGTAAAATAAGTGTTGCTAGTAGGAGTTTTTTTTTCATAACGTTCAGAGTTTAAATTTCAATTTTCAAGTTATATGCCAATGTATTCAAAAGTTATTTTCAGCGTATGGCTTAACAAAAAATTCTCAAGTATCAAGCTCCGCAACTTTTATGTTTAAAGTAAAACCCTTTCGTAATGCTGTTTCCCCTACCTTTGCGCCGATTTTAGAATTTCTGAGAATTACATGACATGCTCAGATGCTGTTGATAGCAGGTGTTACATACTGATGACACCATAAGAATATTTCTTCCCCCAACGGCCAGACGCATAACATGTGACCATCAAAAATCTTTTTTTTTGACCACATGTGCTTTTATGCAATGGCATCAGCCCGGTCTTTATTTTAAAAATTTTATACAATGAATGCATTTGAAGCATTAGGCCTCAACGAAAACATCGTGCAGGCAACAACTGACCTGGGTTTTACAGAACCTACTCCAATTCAAACACAAGCCATCCCGGTTCTTCTGAGTGGAACAACAGATTTTGTTGGGCTGGCTCAAACAGGTACCGGTAAAACAGCCGCATTTGGTTTGCCATTGCTGCAACTGATTAACAGTGCAGATAAGTTTCCGCAGGCGTTGATCGTATGCCCTACGAGAGAATTGTGTTTACAAATAACCAACGACCTCGTGTCTTTTTGCAAGCATAGCAAGGGCATTCTTGCAGAGCCAGTTTATGGCGGAGCATCTATTGTAATGCAAATACGCAATCTTAAAAGAGGTGTGCAGATAGTTGTAGCAACCCCGGGCCGTTTGATAGATCTGATAGAAAGAAAAGCAATTGATCTTCAAAAAGTAAAATATGTGGTATTAGATGAAGCCGATGAAATGTTGAACATGGGCTTTAGAGATGATATAGATTTTGTGTTGAAGAACACCATTAACAGGGAGAGCATTTGGTTGTTCAGTGCTACCATGCCACCAGAAGTAAGGGCCATTGCCAAGAACTTCATGGAAAACCCCAAAGAGATTACCGTCGGCAAAAAGAATAGTGGTAACGTCAATATCGATCACCAGTTTTTTGTAGCCCCTGCGCATAGCCGTTATGAAACCCTTAAGCGCCTGATAGATTTTAATCCTGGTATGTACGGTATTATTTTCACCCGTACCAAAGCCGATGCTCAAGACATCAGCGAAAGACTATCTAAAGCCGGATATGAAATTGAAGCTTTGCATGGTGACCTTACCCAGCAACAAAGAGATAGAGTGATGGGTCGTTTTCGTACAAAAGCCTTGCAGTTGTTGATAGCGACCGATGTGGCTGCACGTGGTATAGATGTAGATGGTATAACGCATGTAATCAACTACGAATTACCTGATGACATTGAAGTATACACCCATAGAAGTGGCCGTACGGGCAGGGCCGGCAAAACCGGTATCTGTTTATCTATTTGCCATAGCAGGGAAACTTTTAAAATAAGAACGCTGGAGAAAATGGTGAATGCGCAGTTTCATAAACTGGACATACCAAGTGGTAAAGATGTTTGCCGCAAACAGTTTTTTCATTTTATGGATAAGTTGATTAGCACAGATATTTCTAATGGTGATTACGAAACTTATTTGCCAGACCTGATGAAGAAGTTTGAGAACGTAAGCAAAGAAGAAGTGTTGCAAAGGGTTGCAGCTTTGGAGTTTGATCATTTTCTTAAATACTACGAAAATGCAGAAGACCTTAATGCACCAGGTGCAGGCCGGAGTAGCAGGGAAAGGTTTGATGGCAGTGCAGTAAGAGATGATAGCAGCCGGAAAGACCGCACCAGCTTTAACCGCCGGGATAATGGATACACAAGGTTGTTTGTAAACCTTGGTACCAAAGACGGTTTTTATAAAGCCAGCTTTTTGCAGTTCATTCTTGATGAGAGCAATCTTAAAAAAGAAGTACTTGGTAAAATAGACATCCGTGATATGAATACAT
Source organism: Chitinophagaceae bacterium (assembly GCA_043737055.1). Lineage (GTDB taxonomy): Bacteria > Bacteroidota > Bacteroidia > Chitinophagales > Chitinophagaceae > Ferruginibacter. The sequence continues at coordinate 5,397 of JAYTBG010000121.1, forward strand.
GGGTAGAAGTAGACCAGGCAAATGCTGGCAAGATGATCAAAGCATTAGATGGCAAACGCTATAACAACCGTACCGTGAGAATGAATGAAGCAGATGGTGGTTTTAAAAGAGCCGGTGATGAGGGAGAAGGTGCCGGAAGAAGCGACCGTTCTGAAGGAAGAAAAAGAACCTACGCTCCAAGAGAAAAAAGAGCAGATTAAAAAAATAAAATTTCAAAAGGCCGGTTTTTAACCGGTCTTTTTTTGCCCCACCCTGTCGGCGGCGGCAGCCCCAACAGGGGTTAAGGAATGGTGATTAATTTTACACAACGATCCAGCTTTAATTTGGAATTTCTCCTAATGTCGCCAAAGAACTTTTCCTGCTCGCAAGAAACATCCTCGCTTGCTGTAGTTCCGTTCGGGTAGAGGAACCACTTCCTGCCACCAGCAGCAGTTGCCGGTAATAATCTCCAGCTTTTTTATGATTACCAGTTTTCTCCGCAGCCAAGGCTGCACTATACACTGAATTAAAACGGTGAGGCCGGCTTTTCAAACAGGCCTCATAAGCAACCAGGGCCTCTGCAGGTTTGTTTAGCACAAGCAACATGTCGCCGAGCAACTCCCTTGCGGGTAACACCTCCCCTGGTGTAACCGGATGTTTTTCCGTGTGGTCTTCGAGACCTGCTGCAGCTTCCATAAGTTTTAGGGCTTCTAGCTTCTTGCCCTCGGCTAGCAAGATCCAGGCAGCTGCCGACTGTATTTGTACCATTACCTGGTTGGCTTTGTAAATATCTTTCTGCTTCACCAGTGTGTCATACAAGAGCCCCATGAGGCTGTGTTCTTTTTTTGCATCTGCTATCTTACCCATGTGCGCAGCTCCTAGAGAGCGGGCAAAATGGATGATTGATTTTTGCCAGGGGTATTCTTTCCATTTTTCTTCGCCGATGTGGCTGGTTAAGCCGGCGGCTTCTTTCCACAGTTTATTTTCTAACACATACCTGGCCGGTACCGACGCAAATGCATAGGCTACTTTAAAATTGTATGGCTTTACTTCCCTGATGGTTTTTAAATAATCCCATTGCTCTTTGGCCAATGTATTTTCTCCTTTTTGTAAATACCCATAAACCAGGTAATCTATCATATGAAGTTCCTCGTCCCAATGAGCATTGTTACCCGTGCCCTCAGCATAACATCGGGCAGAAGCGGCAGCGTCTAAATTAGATTGAATGCACTCATCCCATAATCTTAACCTTGTAAAAATATGGGAGGGCATGTGTTGTGCATGTGCAGAGGCCGGGGCAATAGCTGCATATCTTCTGGCGGCCGGCAAAGCCAGGCTCGCCAATCCCGGATAATCGTAACTGTGTATAATGTAGTGAACAATACCTGGGTGATCTGGCTGGCCTGCATGCAATGCACTCAAAATTTCGTAAGCTTTTTTCTGATTAGCGAAGGTTTTATCGGAAGGGTCAGCTACAGCGTCTAACGCCAATGCATAAAATACCGCTGCTTCTTTATCGTCAGGATAAGCGATATGCATTTTTTCCATGGCATTTTTATAGTTCATAGATCGGGCTTTATGTTCCAACGTTTTCCAATTGGAAAAGAAAGCGGCCATCGCATCCAGATACCTTTTTTCTTTTGCTGTTTTTGCTGAAATAGATTGAGCAATGGCAATGGCTTTGGCACCTTTTTCCAACTCTTCCTTATTGGGTGGTGCCCATAGCGGATGGTAGTTACACATTGCTATTCCCCAATAAGCCATCGCACAGTCTGGCTTGGTTTCTATGATCTTTGCAAAAACCTTTTCTGCCTCGTCATACTCAAACGAGTGCAAAATTGAAATGGCTTTATTGAATTCTTTTTGAATACTCTCGCCGCAATACATTTCAAATGCCACCGAACCAAATTCGGCTGAGGGAGGTCCGCAAAAAATGACATCGCCTTTTTTTAGTCCGATGTCATTGATCAAATCTGGAGATGGGCTGGTACTTTTCTTTGTATGACAAAACGGTAGGGCTAATAGAAAACTGGCCAGGAATGAAAGCAGTATTTTATCCAAAAACTTTTTCATGCAACCAGTATTTTAATTAATCTATTTTAAGAAAAAGAAAATAGAAGTAACTATTACAAGGTTTAAAGAAACGAAGTTTTGGAAACAAATCAAAGGCAGCCTTGGCGAACGCTGCAGGTGAAAATGGGAAAGCGCCGTAGACAAATTTCAACTGAGGCGCTATGGGAATATGCCTGAAGTTTACCTTCTAAGTAAGCTCTATAACCGTTATTTCGGGGAGTACTCCAACCCGGCCAGGATAACCAATGAAGCCAAAACCACGGTTGACGTATAATTTTTGGCCATCACCTTCATAAAGGCCAGCCCACTGTTTGTACATGTATTGTACAGGGCTCCACTTAAACCCCGGAATTTCTACACCAAATTGCATTCCATGGGTATGCCCACTCAGCATCAGATCTACGTCCTTAAAAAGGGGTTTTACTTCGGCTTCCCAATGGCTTGGGTCGTGACTCATTAATATTTTGAAAGGATATTGTTGTGCACCGGCATGCGCCTCAGCCAACTTACCGTGCTTTGGAAAGCGCCCCTTCGCACTCCAGTTTTCTATACCTATCAATGCAATTTGCTGCGCATCTTTTTGTAACACCACATGCTCATTCATCAACAATCTCCAACCCATATCTGCATGCACTTGCTTTACATTTTCAAGGTTTTGTTCTTTGCTGATGCCGTTAATTGGCCACTGCACGTAGTCACCATAGTCGTGGTTGCCCAGAGTAGAAAAAACTCCCATAGGTGCTTTTAATTGAGCAAACACATCTTTTAGAAGATCCATCTCGGTAGCCTTGTCATTTACAAGATCTCCGGTAAAAAGTATGATATCTGGTTTTTCTGCAAGAATTTTTGCTACTCCGGCCTCAACCGCTTTTTTATCAAGAAGACTGCCGCTGTGGATGTCACTGAGATGAACAATTTTGAGGCCTTTAAACGCAGCCGGAAGATTGTTGTAAGAAAGCTGTAGTCGTTTTATGTGGTAGTTGTATTTGTTACCGAAGCCATAAACAAGGCTGCTAAAAAGGGTGCCCCCCGCAGCAATGCCGAGCCAGCTAAGAAATACGGACCGGCTGATTCCCTCACCACTCATTTTATCTACCTCGGTATTGTGGAACAACAATTTACCTGCAGCCCATTGGATGCCCCGGCGAAGGTCATCGGTTAGGAAAAATATCATGGCTGTGAGTTTTGCCAGAAAAAGCCCGATCACTGTGGCAAATAAATATGACCTGGTCTTTTTGCCCAGCACTTGTGGCTCTGTAAATACAAAAAGAAGAAACCCTGTTATTGCCACGACAGTTACAGACCAGTAAATAACCCCAATGATTAATTTTGCTTTTGGCGATGCCGTCTGCGACACTGTTTTGATGGCCTGGTAGAAATAAAAATCCAGTGCAAGCATGAAGCTTATAAACAATAAAACGCCTAATGGTGAACGCATCTTTTTTTACGTTGAAAGTAGATTTAAAAATCCTTAAACTCTGCCAATTGTGTTTGAATGGCCTTGAGTGTATCGTCATCGGTAAACCTATTCTCCGGGCTCATCAGTTTATCTACTATGCTGATGGGTAAACGGTTGGGGTGTACTAGCATTTTCATGTGAAGCAACACACCGGTAAGATGTTCCATCCCCCTGAGATTGCCGGCTCTACCGGTGGATACGCCAACCAACAAAACCTTTTTATGCCACCACACATTTTTGATAGCACTATTATCTATCATTAGCTTTAAAATACCCGGGTACGAACCATTGTATTCAGGCATAATGATAATGAACTTTTGGGCTGGCACAAGCAATTGGTTTTCTGCCTCCAAAAAAGCCGCATCCCGAACGGTGACGTTTATCTGATCCAGAGAGTAAATATTGGATTCTTCTTTGAATTGCTCACTCAAAATTCTTTTGTATTCGTTGGCTACCCTGCGGGTGTTGTTGTCTGCCCGGCTAGAGCCTGATATAATCGTTAGCATGTATGTGATTTAAGTGCCACCTGCGGCTTTTTGTACAACGTTGCGGGCACAATATTGTTCCCAATTTTATACCGATTAACTAATTTTGCCAACTTGACACATTTTAGGGGTTTACCGTGAAATTATTCCGATGTTTGCCAAATTGCTGGAACCTTTCGCCAAGGGTTGAAACAAGTATTGCAAACCAATGGGGCGAAATTTAAATCAGGCATCAAAAAACTGCAAGTAACGCATGGCAAGAATCATAGGAATCGCTAATCAAAAGGGCGGTGTAGGCAAAACGACCACAGCAATTAACCTTGCCGCAAGTCTCGCAATTTTAGAATATAAAACGCTTTTAGTAGATGCCGACCCACAGGCCAATAGTACTACAGGCACTGGGTTCGATTTGCACAACATCACCAAGAGTTTGTACGATTGCATGGTAAACGAGGCAGAAGCAGGAGATGTGTTACTAAAAACAGCCATCCCTTGCCTGGACCTTATTCCTTCTCATATAGACCTTGTGGGAGCCGAAATTGAAATGATCAATTACCCGAACAGGGAAAGTGTATTAAAAAGAATCCTGGAACCACTTAGAGAAGCCTACGACTTTATCATAATTGATTGCTCACCATCTCTCGGTCTTATAACAGTAAATGCACTGGTAGCGGCAGACAGTGTTGTTGTCCCGGTACAAACAGAATTTTTTGCACTCGAAGGTCTTGGCAAGTTGCTCAACACGGTTAAAATTGTTCAGAATCGCCTTAATACTGATTTGGAAATAGAAGGCATATTGATGACGATGTACGACGGAAGGCTGCGACTATGTAACCAGGTGGTAAGTGAAGTGCGGAGGCATTTTGAAGACATGGTTTTTGATAGCATTATACATAGAAATACAAGACTCAGCGAAGCACCAAGTTTTGGAAAACCGGTTATCCTTTATGACAGCGACAGCAAAGGGGCTATCAATTATCTCAATCTTGCAAAGGAGATTTTGCAGAAAAACAACCTCACAAAAATCAACCAGAAAGATAAAATTCTGAACTAGTGTGCTTGTAACACTGCATAATTGGTCTCTGTTTTAAATCTTTTCCACCTTTAAATTGGCTCATTGGCTAATTCCCAAATTATCATATTGTACTTATGAGTTTACCCAATAAAAAAGATGCGCTGGGCAAAGGAATCCGGAGCCTCTTACAAAACATTGAATCCGATTTAAAAAATGCCTCTGGTGAACTGAGAAAAGAAGTGATTGAAAAATCTACTTCGGTTGCACGCATTCCGCTGGACCAGATAGAAACCAACCCCAACCAGCCAAGGAAAGATTTTGACGAAGTGAGCTTAAGTGAACTTGCCGCTTCTATCAAAATGCATAACATTATTCAGCCGTTAACGGTAATGCCTGCTGCCAATGGAAAATACAGGCTTATCGCTGGTGAGCGCCGTTTTAGGGCATCCAAAATTGCAGGGCTCAAAGATGTTCCGGTCTATGTGAGAGAAAGCAGTAACAGCCAACTACTGGAACTGGCGTTGCTGGAAAACCTGCAACGAGAAAATCTGAACGCCATAGAAATTGCACTGAGTTATAAGCGCCTTATGGAAGACCTGGAATATACGCAGGAGCAGGTGGCAGAGCGAATGGGCAAAGAGAGAAGCACGGTTACCAATTACATCCGGCTCTTAAAACTACCGCCAGACATACAAGTGGCCGTAAGAAACGGAATCATCAGCATGGGCCATGCCCGTGCACTTATTAATGTAGATGTAGTGGACAAACAGTTATTTATTTTTTCGGAAATTAAAAACAAAGCGCTTTCTGTAAGGCAGACAGAAGACCTTGTACGCCGGATGTACACTGGTTCTGATGCTGTTAAAACCAGCCCAAAAACTAGCCTACCGCCGGCTTATAAAAAAATTGAAGATAATTTAGCATCACAGTTTGGCACCAAAGTAGTGCTAAGCCACAGCAAGAAAGGCAACGGTAGCATTTTGCTGGAATATTATTCTTTGGAAGAACTGAATGCTTTATTAGAAAAATTGAATGTAAAAGTCAGTTGAAATTTTTTAGACAAATAGGATTAATCTTGGTGCTCTGTTATGCTTTTGTAATCGGAGCAGTGGCTCAAAATCCCAATGCTAAACCGGATTCAGCGAAAATTGCGGCACAACCAACACTGTCAATGACGGGTAAAGACAGCATTAAAAAATACAACCCCAATGTGGCGGTACGCCGATCTCTCATTTTACCCGGCTGGGGCCAGGCTACCAACAAAAAGTATTGGAAAATTCCACTTGTTTACGGTGCGCTTGTTACTACTACCGTTGTTTTTTTCAAAAACATCAGGCAATATAAAGACGCAAGGAATGCCTATATACTAGCTACAGATACTATTAAGGCCAATGATATTTTTATAAAGCAACCTTACTTTAGCGTGAAAGACCAGCCCGAACGCATTCGGGTTTTCAGAAATGAAGTCCGTCAAAATATTGACTACTCTGTTTTGTTCTTCATTGCTTTTTGGGGCCTAAACGTAGCTGATGCCGCCGTAGATGCGCATCTCAAAACTTTTGATGTTAGTGACGATTTGAGCCTTCGCATCAAAGCAGGTTATAGCCCTATGGCGAAAACAAACGGTATGAGCCTGGTGCTGCATATTGGTCGCTGACATTCCTCAATGTATACGGAAGATTGAACTGAATTATATTGCCGCTCAATTTTAAAATTAACGTAGATGAACCGTGTTCTAAAACTAGCATTGATTGGGTATGGCAAAATGGGCAAAGCAATAGAGGAAATTGCTTTGCAAAAAGGGCATATTGTGCTTGTAAAGATTGATGCAGATAACCTGCATGATCTGAACGAAACTATTTTACGGCAATGTGATGTGGCGATAGAATTTACAAGTCCTCATTCTGCTGTACAGAATATCAGGAGCTGTATAGATATCGGCATCCCGGTAGTAAGCGGCTCTACAGGCTGGTTAGATCAATGGCAGGAAGTAAAAACTTATTGTGATCAAAAGAGCGGAAGCTTGTTATATGCCAGCAATTTTAGTGTGGGTGTCAATATCTTTTTCGAATTAAATAAAAAACTTGCATCCTTAATGGCCCCGCACTCAGATTACAAAGTGCAGATTGAAGAAACACATCACACAGAAAAAAAAGATGCACCAAGTGGCACGGCAATTACCATTGCAGAACAGATTATGCATTTTTATCCGGGTAAACAAAAATGGGTGAATGGGTCATCAGACCAGGAAAGAGAGCTAGGCATTATTAGCAAAAGAATAGATCCCGCACCGGGTATTCACCAGGTAACTTACCACTCTCTTGTAGACGACATTGAAATTATTCATACCGCTCACACCCGTAAAGGCTTTGCAACAGGTGCAGTTTTGGCCGCAGAGTTTATAGCTAGCAAAAAAGGAATTTTTAGCATGAAGGATGTGTTGGGATTGTAAACTCCACCAGTGTACATTCCCGTTCGTTAGTCATTGATTTGCTCGAAAATACTTATAAAAAAAGCTGCCTTTTCGGGCAGCCTTTTTTATGCAATCAAGTATATATTTAGTTCCCAAAAGTATATCCTAACCGAATATTCATAAGCCCGAAAGAGCCATTTTTGCTGTAGCCGTCATAAGCGGCACTAACATCAATCATAGGACTTAGAAAGTAACCAGCTCCAAACGAATAAGCAGTAGCTGTCCTGGACTCGGAACCCTCAGTCTTAATTATTCCAACCCCGATTTTGCCTCCGAGGTAAAGCTCTGGTGTAGCAAAAAAACGCAGACCACCTCTTATAGGTATGATTGATAAATTATTGAACCCATCCTTTCCAAACAAACTGGTGTACCCTGCATCAGCAGTTATTGCCAGTTGTTCGGCAATGCCGTATTGGGCAAGCAAATCGAACCCTGCGCCAATACTTGTGCTGTTGAGATTACTCAAGGGAATCGCCAGGTTGGCACCGGCACCAATTTTAAAACCCCGTATACTGGGACCATCCTGAGATTGGGCCATAAAGGAAAAAGCAGAAAATGTTGCGAGAATCAAAAGTTTTTTCATTTTTATTTTTTTTAATTTGATATCATTATGCTTGTTAGTTTAGTGGCCTATCAGTTAGGTTGTGGTCGTTATTACACAGCTTAGCATTTAGGATTTAAACCGTGACCTGCATATTATTTATTTAAAAGATTGATTTACAATAATTATGCCTGACCTATTATCGGTCAAAGAGCAAGGGTGCCTCGCTTCGTTCCAGGCTTTTCTCTCAAAAAAAATTGCTCTGTCTTACATTTTATAGTACTTTCAACGTCGCTAATCTGCTGCCAAATTTTACATCTTCCTGGAAACCACGCTAAGACGCACTTTTTACCGATACCAGATTCCTCATACTTCATCTTTCAACTATGAAATTAATTTCTACTACAGTTTCGACCGTACAAAAAGGTTTAATAGTCAAAACGCTGCTAGCCGTACTCTTTTTTGTATTGCAAACGCCTGCGTTAACTGCCCAATCGGGTAAAGCACTATCCTTTGATGGGGTCAACGACAGGGTTAATCTTCCCCTAGCCTTAACCGGCAGTTATACAAAAGAAGCCTGGATTAAACCCACACAGGCCACGCTCAATGCCGGCTCTCCTAATATATTTTCGGGCGATCAAACGGCACTGTACATTCTTTCTAAAAAGTTAACTGCAGGCCATTCAGGCCCGAGCGTTTATAATGATGTACGGGACCCCAGTGAACTAATTGCTGACACATGGTACCACATCGCAGTTTCTTACAATGCGACGTTAGGCATCATGAAGTTGTATAAAAACGGAACACTGGTTAGCAGCAGCAGTACCGTTGCTGGCTACACCCCGGAAACTATTCAGTATCTCAGCTTTTTCTTTGGCAATCATTTTGGCGGGGAAATGGATGAGGTTCGACTATGGAAATCTGTTAGAACACTAGAGGAAATAGAAGACAACATGGGTTGCGAATTAACTGGTGACGAGCCCTTTCTTCTCGCTTATTATAATTTTAACCAAGGCACTGCTGGCACACCCAATCCAGGTGTCACCTCATTGCAAGATGGGCAGGACGACTGCTTAACCCTAAGCAATGGAACCCTGGAAAATTTTTCGCTATCTGGCATTACATCTAACTGGGTAGAGCCAGGTCCATTTGCGACGGTAAGTTGTGGTAGTTTCCCAAACATCAACCTGAGAGGAAATTTAATTTGTATTGCCAATGGAGATGTGACCCCGGCTCTGGAAGATCATACGAAGTTTGGAAATCAAATTGTTGCTCCGGTTTCAAGAACATTCACGATACAAAACACAGGCGGCACTAACCTAAATATCGCCTCGGTAGTAATAAGCGGGGCGAACGCATCAGACTTCACCCTTACGGGCTCTGCCCCTTCAGTGATAGCCGCAAATTCTTCGGCAACCTTGACCATTTCTTTCAACACTGCAGTTTCGAGTGCCTTGAGAACAGCTACAGCCACTATTTCCAGCGATGACACAGACGAAGCAAGCTATTCATTCGCAATTGAGGGAACGAAGACTACTCCTAGTACATCTCTTGATTTTGACGGGGTAGGTGATAAAGTAGATTTACCTTTTGTATTTAGTGGAAGTTACACCAAGGAAGCCTGGATAAAAGCAAGGTCGATTGCAAGTACTCCTAATATTGTTTCGGGAACAGGAACCGCTTTCTACTTAAGCCAGGGAAAGCTAACAGCAGGCGGTCATGGTGGATTTTTTGACCAGGTCCAGGATGCGACGGCTTTAGATATTAATACCTGGTACCACGTAGCAGTCACTTACAATGCCGCAACCCAGGAAATGAAATTGTACAGAAACGGAGCCTTAGTGGCAAATTCCCCCAACATCCCAGGCTATATAGAAACAGAACAAAAGATTGGAACTTTCGCTGGCGGATTCTATTTTTCGGGTCGGATAGACCAGGTCAGATTCTGGACCGTAGAAAGATCTGCAACAGAAATTGTCAACAGCTATAATTGTAAAATTAGTGGTGACGAGCCGAATCTGCTTGCATGGTATAATTTTTCAGGCGGCTTTGGTGAAGCAAATAATACAGGCCTTACTACGCTCCAGGATGAAACTGATAGATGTAGTTCTAATAACGGTACACTTACTGGCTTTGCTCTAAATGGCAGCACGTCTAACTGGGTAGCTGATTCGGTAACCATGTCTGAAAATTGCGCAGCAGTTTTTGCCAACATAAAAGTTTCAGGCAATGGCCTATGCATCATCAGTGGAGATGTTAGCCCCGTGGCAGCGGACAATACGGATTTTGGCAGCACGTCTGGCACCACGAAAACTTTCACTATCACTAATACTGGTACTACCTCCCTCGTTATTGGAGCGATCAACTTCACTGGTGCAGACAACAGCATGTTTACGGTTACTTCAGCACCCGCTACACCGATCTTACCCGGATTGTCAAGCATCTTTACGGTACGGTTTTTACCTACCAGCGTTGGGGAGAAATTTGCTGCGATAAATATTGTAAGCGATGACCTTGACGAAGCGGCTTATACCTTTAACTTAAAAGGAACCGGAATCATTGCTCCAACCGGGCCAACCATATTCACTGCGGGCAATACAACAGTTTGCCAGGATGCTCCCAATGAAACCTATACTGCTACGGCGGAAAATAGTACCTCTATAACCTATACTGTTTCTCCTGCTGCCGCTGGTGTAATAGGCTCATCGTCTGGTATCATGGACTGGAATGCTGCCTTCACAGGTACTGCTACCATTACTGCCACGGCAACAGGTCTGGATGGTACAACAACTGCGAATAAAGTTGTAGCCGTTAATCCTTCAACAGGTGCAACGACATTTACTTCTGGTGCAGAAACAGTTTGCCAGAATGCTGCCGATGGCACTTACACTGCAACCTCTGCCAACAGCACTTCAATCGTATATTCTGTTCTTCCTGTAGAAGCAGGTGTGATCAGTGCATCAACAGGTGTGATGAACTGGGATGCTGCCTTCAGCGGAACAGCCACCATCACCGCAACCGCAACAGGTTTGTGTGGTACAACAACTGCAGATAAAATTGTAACAGTAAATGCGAAGCCCATCCTCGGAGCTGATATCACAGTCTTCCAAAATTGTGTGGATGAGACAACAGATCTTAATCCGTTGTTCAACACGACCGGACTGACATTTGAATGGAACACGCCAAATCCAGGTGCTGTGCCACCAGGTACTTACAGACTGATTGTTACCAATGGCCAGGGTTGCAGCGACACAGCTTTTGTAAATGTCAGTTTGGAAGTAGCCGTTTGGACAGGGGCAATTAGCAGTGACTGGCATACAGCCGGCAACTGGAATATCAATAAAGTGCCAACAGCACAAACACATGTAATCGTTGACAACACGACTGTGAATGAATGTATCATTAGCACTTCGAATGCGGCAGCAGCCAGCGTGCAAACGAAGAATGGTACCATTACAAAAATTGAAAATAATCGTGAAATAATTATTAGTGGCAGTTGTGCTACGCTGCCCACCAACTGACGGCAGATAAATTAAGACTCTACTAAAACCCCGGCAACAATTTAATGCCGGGGTTTTCTTTATAAAGGGCTCTGAATAAAATACCTTAAAATAGATCGGCTGAAATGTCGCCAATAGGTATTCCGACGAACGGATTGTGACCCCCGAGATTTGTCGCCAATGCTCCTCGTCGGGGCAGGCGCAACCCTGCCCGACTGCATCTTGCAGCCGGGGTTGGTGCCATGCAAAACAAATGGTAGTATCAAAAATAATTTACGGTAAACCGAGCCCCTTCGCCATTTTCAAAACTCCCTAACTTTGCCGCATGGAAAACTACCTGCCTGAACTATTTAAACAACAGCAATACAATAACAATAATTTTTTTTTGATAGCAGGCCCTTGTGTAGTTGAAGGCGAAGAGCTGGTAATGGAAGTAGCAGAAAAAGTAAGTGCAATCTGTCGCCGGTTGGAGATCCCCTATATTTTTAAAGCGTCCTATAGAAAAGCCAATCGAACGAGCGCCTCATCCTTCATGGGTATAGGTGATGAGGAAGCCATGGCGTTGATTAAAAAAGTAGGCGACCATTTCTCCCTTCCTACCACAACCGACATTCATTCGCATGAAGAAGCGGCGATAGCAGCCGAATATGTAGACGTACTGCAGATACCCGCCTTTCTTTGCAGGCAGACCGATCTACTGATAGCAGCTGCAAAAACAGGCAAGATTGTAAATGTAAAAAAAGGGCAATTTTTAAATGGGCCTTCCATGAAATTTGCGGTAGATAAAATTAAAAATGCAGGCAACAACAAAATAGGATTGATTGAAAGAGGAAACAGTTTTGGATACCAGGACCTGGTAGTGGATTACCGCAACATTACATGGATGAAAGAAATTAATGTGCCGGTAATTATGGATTGTACGCATTCATTGCAACAGCCTAATCAGTCGGCAGGCATTACTGGTGGTAACCCCGAGTTGATTGAAACCATTGCCAAGGCTGCCATAGCAACCGGTGCTGATGGGTTGTTCATAGAAACGCACCCTAACCCCTCCGTAGCCAAAAGTGATGGTGCCAATATGCTACGGCTTGACTTATTGAAACCGTTGCTTGAAAAATTAGTTCGATTGAGAGCGGCGTTGTGAAGTAGCTAATACGCCTTTTATGTTTGAGATTGATTGCAGGAAAAACAGCGTTGCGAAAAGTGATGTTGCTAAAACATAAGTGACTATTGTCTTAGTGGATTTCTTCTCCTGCTCAAAATGTATTGTTTCACATTCATCCAGAAAGCCACGAAGAGGTAAATGATCAGTGGAGATCCTACCGTTAAAAATGACATGTAAATAAAATACTTCCGGATAGTGGTCGTTGCTACTCCCATCTTTTCTCCGATAGTTTCACAAACCCCGAAAACATGCCATTCCACAAAATGCTTTAACCGGTTCATTCACTAAAATTAGTAAGATTTTAAGACACAACAAGCGCTTTAATTACTGGGGCAGTTTCAGTAATTTCGCAATTCGCAATTAAAATGGTCGCTTAGGGCAAATTAGTTTTTGCAAGTGGATATGGGGCCATTTAAAATGCAGGATTTTAACCAGTACAGACTACCTATTATTTCACCTAATTATCTCTCTTCTATGGCTTTCGACATTGAAATGATCAAAAAAGTTTACGAAAACTTTCCTTCACGCATTGCTGCGGCTCGTCAAGTAGTGGGGAAACCACTAACCCTCACTGAAAAAATATTGTACGCCCACCTATGGCAAGGTGATGCTACACTTGAACATGAGCGTGGGAAGAGTTACGTAGATTTTGCCCCGGATAGGGTAGCCATGCAGGATGCTACGGCACAAATGGCTTTGCTACAATTTATGCAAAGTGGCCGAACCAAAGTAGCTGTGCCCAGCACCGTGCATTGCGATCATTTGATTGAAGCCAAAGTAAACAGTAAAACAGATCTGGACCGTGCCGTAAATGAAAGCAGCGAAGTTTATGATTTTCTGGCATCAGTATCTAACAAATATGGCATAGGTTTTTGGAAGCCAGGTGCAGGCATTATTCACCAGGTAGTTTTAGAAAATTATGCGTTTCCGGGCGGCCTCATGATAGGCACCGACAGCCATACCGTAAATGCGGGCGGCCTCGGTATGATTGCGATAGGTGTGGGTGGGGCAGACGCCTGCGATGTTATGGCTGGCCTGCCATGGGAATTAAAGATGCCCAAGTTGATCGGCATAAAACTTTCCGGAAAACTAAATGGATGGACGGCTCCCAAGGATGTGATTCTAAAAGTTGCAGGCATCCTAACCGTAAAAGGTGGTACCGGTGCAGTAGTAGAATACTTTGGCGAGGGCGCCACAGCCATGAGTTGTACCGGCAAAGGAACCATTTGTAATATGGGCGCTGAAATTGGTGCCACCACTTCTACATTTGGTTATGATGATAGCATGAGTCGCTATTTAAAAGCAACAGGTCGGGAAGAGATAGCTGCCATGGCAGACAGAATAAAAGATTCGTTGACTGGTGATGCAGAGGTTTACGCTAACCCCGAACTATATTTTGACCAGGTGATCGAAATTAATTTAAATGAATTGGAGCCTCATCTTAACGGACCCTTCACTCCAGATTTGGCGACTCCCATTTCTAAAATGAAAGAGGCTGCAGCTACCAATGGCTGGCCAGTTAAAATTGAAGTGGGCCTTATCGGAAGCTGTACTAACTCTTCGTATGAAGACATCAGCCGTGCAGTTAGCCTGGCCAAACAGGTATCAGACAAAGGGTTAAAATTACAATCAGAATTTACCATTACACCCGGCAGTGAGCTGGTTAGGTACACCATTGAAAGAGATGGATTTCTTGAAATATTCAACAACATTGGGGCCACGGTTTTTGCCAATGCATGCGGACCATGCATTGGTATGTGGGACCGGGTTGGCGCAGAAAAAGCGGAGAGAAATACCATCGTCCATAGCTTCAACAGGAACTTTGCAAAACGTGCAGATGGCAATCCGAACACTTTTGCGTTTGTAGGTTCGCCGGAAATTGTAACTGCAATGGCTATTGCTGGTAGTTTAGATTTTAACCCATTAACAGATACCCTCACAAACGACAAAGGTGAGCAGGTAAAGTTAGATCCTCCAACCGGCGATGAATTACCAGTCAGGGGATTTGATGTAGAAGATGCGGGGTACCAGCAGCCAGCTGAAGATGGCAGTGGCGTGCAGGTGCTGGTTTCTCCAGATAGTAAAAGGCTGCAACTGCTAGACCCCTTTGCAGCATGGGAAGGCACAGATTTGAAAGGTTTGAAACTGTTGATAAAAGCCAAAGGGAAATGTACTACCGATCATATTTCTATGGCAGGACCATGGCTTAAATTTCGTGGACACCTTGATAATATTAGCAACAACATGCTTATTGGTGCACTGAATTATTTTAATGAAAAAACAGACCTGGTAAAGAACCAACTGACCGGTGATTATGGAACAGTGCCAAATACACAGCGGGCTTATAAAGCTGCGGGCATTGGCTCTATTGTAGTGGGCGATGAGAACTATGGCGAAGGATCTTCCCGGGAGCATGCTGCTATGGAGCCACGGCACCTTGGAGTAAGAGCTGTGTTGGTGAAGTCGTTTGCACGCATACACGAAACCAACCTTAAAAAGCAAGGTATGCTCGGTCTGACTTTCAATGACAAGGCCGACTATGAAAAGTTCCAGGAAGATGATACCATTGATATCATTGGTCTCGGAGAATTTTCTCCAGGCAAGCCTTTGGCTATGGTACTTCATCATAAGGATGGATCTGCTGATATTATTTCAGTAAACCACACCTACAATGAACAGCAAATAGAATGGTTTAAAGCAGGTGGCGCCCTCAATATTATTCGCAGAGAATTCGCAGAGAATAATCAGTAATACCTGAGTAAGTTCAGCACATAAAAAAAGTTGCAGCGTTAGTTGCAACTTTTTTTATGTGCTGAACCGAGCATTGGCTCATTGGGCATCGGCCTTGCGTCGCACTCTTGTGCGGCATACCGTTGGGCAGCAAATAAAGACTTACCGTTATTTATTTTCTCACACTGGTCACACAGTTCATGAGGCTATAGGTGCTTTGTAAGATTCAACCTCGAACATATCCGCCAACATCTTATACAACATCGGGTGCTTCTCCTCCAACAACTCTGGCCTTTCAAAGAAGTATTCAGATACTACCGCTAAAAACTCTGCCTTGTTGGTTAGGGCATAAGTGTCGATATCAGATTTTCCTTTGGCTATTTCTGATATCTTATTCTGCATCAATTCCAGCCATGGCATCACATATTGTTTATCCAACAACAAATCCGGAATACCATCCGTCTCGCCGTCAGACTTATCTATCAGGTGCACAAACTCATGAATAGCCGTGTTGCGTTTATCTGTCTGATTGCGGAAACCCTGGAGCAAAGCAGGCTTTGAAAGCAGCATACTTCCTTCAAATGCGCCGGTTCCTACTAGTCCAAGGATGTTCCGGTCTTCATTGCCGCTTGTTTCAAATTGCATATTGATCGCATCTTTATACAAGAGCACTTCACGCAGGTTGTGGTACTTCCATTTGGTAAAATAAAAGATGGGTATCACCGCTGCCGAAGCAACGAGCAACCTATCCAGTTTCTCTACAGTCACATCTACGCCGGTGATGCGGGTATGCGATAAGAAATAGCGAAGATCATTTTCAAACTGGCGCTTGCCCTCATCTGGCAGGTTCGCATAAAACAAAACCTGCTCTTGCAAGAGCGCAGTGTCAATGTCCTGTTTTTGGGCTGGCAGAGGTTTGCTGCGCCCCTTACTACCAAAGTAAAAGGCTACAAAGACTGCAATAGATAATAAGAGTATAAACGGAATCATGTTGATTGTTGTCGTCGGTTATTAAATGCCATGTGGACTCACTCTTTCACATCAAACCAAATTTTTGTTTCATCCTTCCAATCTCCGTTATAATTTATAGTGAGTTCTTCTCCTGCAGCCACGGCTTTCATTGTCTGGATGCTGATGGTATCATTTTCAAAATCCATAAAGTAATCGCAATTGCTTTCATAACTGTGGTTGTAAATAGGCACCAGGCCAAGTGCCATGCAACATTTTTCCTGCTGTAGGCCCCATTCAAAAATATAATCGTGTAAGAGAGTTTTATCTAAATGAACTCGATCTTGCTCAGTCATTACAATAACCGGCGATTCTTCCACCGTTGTTCTGGCGGGAAGCGCCACGGCTGTAAATACTCCCCTGCCCTTTGCTTCAGTTGGCTGCACAGAAAGATATTGACTCAACATAATTTCAATTTGTTTAAAAAAGGTACATTGCAAATCGGTTAACGAAAGTAAACATTTGAGGCATGTTAAACCAAATAGACGAGATATCCCTACAGCAACAGTTTGAGGAAACAATAGCGTCCGAAAACAAGCTCGAAATCAAAGAGCTTTTAAATAATCAAAATATCAGTGACGTTGCCGATCTCATCTACGATAACGAAGATTACGAATCACAAATAATTGCCCACCTTTCCATCCATCGTGCTGCAGGGGTTTTTAAAATCCTCGATTTTAGCGTACAAAAAAGAATTATTAAAGACCTGCCCGTATTTAAATCTGCAGAACTGCTTAATGAATTGCCGGCAGATGATAGGGTAGCCTTTTTAGAGGAGCTGCCAAATGCAGCGGTAAGGGAACTTATTAAAACTTTAGATCCCGAAGAAAGGAAGATAACCCTTGAACTATTGGGCTATCCGGAAAATAGTGTGGGGCGCCTGATGAACCCTGACTACGTGTACGTGTATGAATACAACACCGTAAAAGAAGTGATAGAAACCATTCGCCGGTATGGTATCAACTCCGAAACGGTAGATGTAATTTATGTGATCAATGAAAACGGTGAGCTCCTGGATGATTTACGCATCAGGGATATTATCCTTTCATCTCCGGACGTAAAAGTAAGCGAGCTTATGGATGGCCGGTTTATTTCGCTAAATGTAAACGAAGACCAGGAGAGTGCAAGCGAAGTTTTTAAGATGAATAATAGAGTGGCGCTGGCAGTAATAGATGATAATAATTTGCTACTCGGCATTGTAACCATCGACGATGTACTGTGGATTACGCAGGAAGAATTTAGCGAAGACATTCAAAAGATCGGAGGCACTGAGGCGTTAGAGGAACCCTACCTGGACATCAACATTTTTAAGCTGGTAAAAAAACGGGTGAGTTGGTTGGTAATTTTATTTTTGGGTGAGATGCTTACCGCCACGGCTATGCAATATTTTGAAGCTGAAATTGAAGCTGCCACCGTGCTGGCGCTTTTCATTCCTTTAATAATGAGTAGCGGTGGCAATAGTGGCTCACAGGCATCTACGCTTATCATCCAGGCAATGGCTTTGAAAGAACTCTCCATAAACGATTGGTGGCGGGTGATGCGTCGTGAACTTATCACTGGTGCCATGCTCGGTGTTATTTTGGGCAGCATTGGCCTGGTGCGCATTGCGCTGTGGCAACAACTGCATATTTACGATTATGGCGTGCACTGGAAACTCATTGGAGCCACCATATTTTTCTCACTGATGGGCATCGTTTTATGGGGCAGCCTGATGGGCTCCATGCTTCCCATCATTTTAAAAAGACTCAAGTTGGATCCGGCAACATCTTCGGCACCGTTTGTAGCAACACTGGTAGATGTAACAGGTATTGTGATTTATTTTTCTGTGGCTTACTTCTTCTTACAAGGAAAATTATTGTGAAATATTCATGCGAATATTATTAGCTGCTGGTGGCGAAGGCAGGCCGTACTTTTTACTTTGCAAAACCGCTTTGCCTTTCTTTATTTTTACTATAAAAAGATTGTCATATTCATTGTCCGGAATGTCCCTGGCAGGATAGTCAGCTACACCTACTTGTTTTATAATTCCCTGCAGTGTGTTGCTATGCCCTATCACCAAAATATGGTTATACCTGGCAGGCAGGGAATTAACTTTTTTCAGGAAAGACTCACCTGTTGCATCTGCCAAGTAGTGAATCGTATCTACATTTTTATAAATCCGCAAGGAGTCGCCCGTCATGGCCGTTCTTCTGTACTGGGTCACCATTACCAGATTGATCTTTTTCCGCTTCAATTCATTGAATAAATCCACCGCCCTTTTTCGTCCGGCTGCAGAGATTGCCGGGTTGTTTCCGGTATCCTTCTCGGCGTGTCGCACAATGTAAAAAGTACGTTTTATTGTTGGAGGAAGTTGTGCCTGCAAGTAAGCCGAAATACACAACAAAAAAATGAATAACGGGTAGTGAGGCTTGATCATTTCGGCAAATTTAGGTGGCGTTGTAACGCTTGAAAATATGACTAAAAAAAGCAATCAGCCATTATTTTCGATAATATTGTGGCTTAATGCTTTTACGATAAATCAAAATAAAACTTATGTGTGGAATTGTAGGTTATACGGGCCCTAAACAGGCCTATCCCGTTATTTTAAAAGGGTTAAAAAGATTGGAATACCGGGGGTATGACAGTAGCGGTGTAGCACTGATAAAGGATGGAAAATTATTCGTACACAAAAAGAAGGGTAAGGTTGCAGAACTAGAAGAATACCTGGTGGGTAAGAGTGTGGAAGCGAATATTGGTATTGGCCATACCCGCTGGGCTACACACGGCGAACCAAGCGACCGCAATGCGCACCCGCATACTTCTGCCAATGGCCAGTTTGCAATGATACATAACGGTATCATAGAAAACTATGCACTCCTAAAAAATGAACTGCTAAGCAAGGGATACACTTTTACAAGTGATACTGATACGGAAGTGTTACTGAATTTTATAGAGTACATCCAGAAAAATAACAGTTGTACCCTGGAGGAAGCTCTACGTATCGCTCTAAAAAGAGTAACCGGAGCGTACTGCATTTTGCTCATAGACAAAGATGATCCCGACACAATCATAGCTGCCCGAAAGGGAAGCCCGCTGGTAATAGGTGTAGGCAAAGGCGAACACTTTTTGGCCAGCGATGCCTCTCCTATTATAGAATATACAAAAGAGGTGGTGTACATTAACGACTACGAATTGGCCATCGTACGACCGAACGAATTGATTTTAAAAAATCTCGGCAACGAAACCATAACTCCCTATGTAACAACGCTCGATATGGAACTGGCGGCTATTGAAAAAGGCGGCTACGAACATTTTATGCTGAAGGAAATATTTGAGCAACCCAGCACCATTTATGATTGCTTACGGGGCAGGTTAGACGCAGAAGCCGGTACTATTACCATGGGAGGTGTGGAGCAACATATGGAGCAACTGATAAATGCAAACCGCATTATGATAGTAGCCTGCGGCACAAGCTGGCATGCAGGCCTCGCTGCGGAATACATCATTGAAGAACTTTGTCGCATACCAGTTGAAGTGGAATACGCATCTGAATTCCGCTATCGCAACCCTATCGTAAACAAAGGTGACGTTATCATTGCTATATCTCAAAGTGGCGAAACTGCCGACACACTTGTAGCATTAGAAAAAGCCAAAGAAAATGGTGCATTTATTTTTGGTGTTGTTAACGTTGTGGGTTCTTCTATAGCCCGTATCTCCCACGCTGGTGCTTACACACATGCAGGCCACGAAATTGGAGTAGCATCTACCAAAGCGTTTACAGGCCAGTTGGCGGTACTTATGATGCTGGCACTAAAAATTGCCATAGAAAAAGGAAGCATTACCCGGGAACGTTATAAAAATCTTCTGGTAGAATTAGCTGATGTGCCGGAAAAGGTAAGTGCTATTTTAAAAAATGCAGAAGAACTCAAAGGCATCGCAGAAACTTACATGCATGCTACCGACTTCTTATTTCTCGGCCGCGGCTACAATTTTCCTATAGCGCTTGAAGGCGCCTTAAAGCTAAAAGAAATCTCCTACATCCATGCGGAAGGCTACCCCGCAGCCGAAATGAAGCACGGCCCAATTGCACTGGTAGATG
>JAYTBG010000122.1:0-25886 GCA_043737055.1 Chitinophagaceae bacterium
AACTGCTTTTCAGTTTCCTCAATCTCCTTTCTTAATTGCTGGCGCTGTTTTTCCAACTCCTCTCGGTTTTGCGCCGTGACTGAGAGCGCCAAAAAAGTAATTAAAATAAAGACGGAAGAATATTTGAACATGCAAGAAATTTTAGGATAACTAATAGGCATATGCACGCAGAAGTGGTGCAAACAAAAGTTCAACTTGAAAGTAACGATTATTTCTTCTTGTAATTATTTGGGACAGAAAAGCCCACTGACAATTCTTTGTTAAACTCAAACTGCTTGAAGTTTAGTCTTATGTCTATTTTGTTTTTCTCTGAAATAATGATTTGCCTTTTTGTAGCAAAATCATGATCGCCTGCTTTGCTGTAATCGTCATAGCTTATACTGGCCGTTCTGTTTCTTAAAACATCAACGTCATCGAGCTTACTGTGAAGCAATAAATTTTTATCATTTGAAAGCGTAAGCAGATTCTTAAAGTCACTTCCAATTGCTGAAATTAATACAAACTGCTCTAGTCTTCTGAAGGAAGCATTATTGACACTAAAAAAAACGGGATTTCCAACCAGTAGGTCTTGTAGCGTTTTAAAATCAAAAGGAATTTGGGTTACTTCCTGCAGGTAGTCCAGGGAGCGATATTGTACCTCTCTTTCCTGCTTGTTCATGAGGATGACGCTATCTTTCGTAATATAAATTCGGTATACCTCAATATTAAGAAATGTAGCAGTTAGCGACATCCAGATAACGCTGTCCTTTATCATGCGTAGCGTTGCAGTAATATCCGGTTGTTTCCCTTTTGCATCTTCCGCCTCCACCTTTATCTTAGCAGAAAACGTTTTAAAATTAATATAATTAGTAGTAAGATTATTAGTTGTTTGTTTTACCAGAGCGAGAGAATCTTTCGTCCTTACATCGCTTTCATACACCACGACGGAGTCTTTTGGAGCTATCACTTTACTGATACCTTTTGTACTATTACAACTCCAGAGAAATGGCGCCAGGCTAATAGAAATAAGAAAAAGAAATTTCATGAAATTATTTATGTCGTTATTGAATCCCGGTATGACCAAAGCCACCTGCAGCACGGTGGGTTTCATTCAATTGCTGTACCAATGTAAGTTGTGCATTTTCTACCTTAACAAAAACCATTTGGGCAATACGTTCGCCAAAATTGATTGTCTGTTTCTCGTTGCTTAAGTTTATAAGCAACACTTTCAGTTCGCCTCTATAATCGCTGTCAATTGTTCCGGGGGAGTTTAAGCATGTTAGGCCTCTATTTACAGCTAGCCCACTACGTGGTCTGATTTGAGCTTCAAAGCCAAAAGGAATTTCTACAAACAGGCCAGTAGGTATGAGAAAACGTTGCAGTGGTTCAAGCACAACCGGTTCCTCATTGTTGGCTCTTATGTCCATACCCGATGAACCATGTGTAGCATATTCCGGCAGAGGATTGGACGACTTGTTAATGATGTTGATACTCAATTCAGTCATAAATTTTAAAGTGCTTTTTGAGAGGTGAGAATTTATTTACAAAGCAGGACAGTAGCGTAAGCAAAAAGGCCTTCCTCTCTCCCTGCAAACCCTAGCTTCTCCGTGGTGGTCGCTTTAATAGATACGTCTTCGGTACTGATGTGCAGTATGTCGGCAATGGCCTTTTGCATATCTGGCACAGCACTCATTATTTTAGGTAATTCCAGGCAAACGGTGCTGTCTATATTAACTACTTTATACCCCTTATTTGCAATAAGATCGTAGGTTCTGGCTAAAAGTATCTTGCTGTCAATATTTAAATAAGATTCATCTGTATTAGGAAAATGTTTTCCAATATCTCCAAGACAAAGTGCGCCAAGGAGGGCATCACAAATTGCATGCAATAGAACATCTGCATCGCTGTGGCCAGTGGCACCCTTGTAATGGGGTAATTGAACTCCCCCTAACCACAACTCTCGTCCTTCCTCTAGCTGATGAAAATCTACACCAGATCCAATTCTATAATTCATGCTTCCTATTTCGGTGAAGGTCAGCAAAAGGTTTGTAAAAAAAAAGCGCCCCGTGAGGAACGCTTTTTTAAAAAATTAAATGCTATTATTTATCCAGGTTGAAAGATAAAGAGAAACGCAGTGTGTTGGACAATGGGTTGCGATTAACACCTGCTCCATTAGGCAATAGATAGGAGAAATTTAGACCAAACATGTTGTACATTAAGCCTGCACCAACAGTAAAGTATTTACGGTTTCCCTTGTCAGGGTTTTCGTAAAAATAACCAGCTCGCAATGCGAATTGCTCTTTGTACCAGTATTCTGCGCCTATAGAAGCGGTAATTTCTTTAAACTCTTCCTGGCCACCACCAGCTGCATCACCAAATGAACTGAACCAACTGCTCACAACGCCTTTTGAACGGTAGTCAGCCAAACCTGCGCTGTCTGTTACCAATGGCGGTGTAGGTACCAACAGTTTGTTAAGGTCCAAAGCAAAAGTAACTTTGCTATCTGCATCAAATACTTTTGTGTATGCAGCACCCAATCCTAAATTAGCAGGAATAAAATCTTTTTGATTTGCATCTTCGGTATAAGAGATTTTTGTACCCAGATTGCTTAGCGTTACCCCCCAGTTTAAACCAGAACCGTCTTCTTTTAAGCCATTGTTAAAATAGTGAAGATCTGCTGCAACTGAAGTTCCTTTTTTATAAGTAATACCATTTACAGTACCACCAGCCAGGTCAGAGCTAATATAACGCAGACCTAACCCAAGCCCAGATTTTTCAGAAAGTTTCCTCGAGTAGCCAGCTTCTACTGTAAATTCACGAGGACGAAAATTATTTAATTGGTTACCATTTGCATCCGTGAATTGGATACTACCCAAACTGAAGTATCTAAGCCCAAAAGATAGCGCCTGATCTTCATCCAATTTGTGGTATCCTGCAAGAGAAGCTAAGTAAACATCATTTAAACCAAGATCCGTCAACCACGGAGTGTACGTAACACCAATATTGGTATTGGTTTTTGCAAATGGAATTTTCCCTAGGTTCCAAAAATTTGAATATGCATCAGCCGAAGTAGCTATACCGACATCGCCCATACCTCCGCTGCGTGAATCAGGAGAAATTCTTAAAAAAGGTACAGCAGTTGTAACAACGCTAATATTATTTGTAGAAGACTGGGCAAAGGAATTTGTAATTGCACCTGCAATTAGGATAACTGAGGCTGTAAGTTTCAAAGTTACTTTTTTCATGCGTTTTGTTTGTCTTGGTTAGGTAGACTTACCTCTATAAGCGTTGATTTAAATGATTTATTGCATTTGTAAAAATAACTGTATTCTCTAAAGGAACAACTATAAATACAAATTATTGTTAAATAAAGCTGTTGTTTTAAGCTTCAAATATATCGAATTTTGCCATAGCCCAAAAAGTTTTTAACCCCACCAGTTAAGGGCATTGCAAATGTGATTTTCAAAAAACGGATTGTAAACATACACGATAACATTACATCAATTTAGCCGCAATGGAAGTAGGCTGTGGCACTAAGGTTGCTTGACAAGCAAAAACTTTGTTTTAATGATAACTTAAATAACCAATTGGCCTGAATTTAATTACCCATAAGTATTTATATTCGCAATCACAACAGCTCAATACCAACACCCCCCATACAATAAATAGAGGAAACCTTTCGTTAAATAATCTCGTAAACGAATGCACATGCAAAAAACAATCTCCGGAAAAAATCTTTTAGTAGTAGCTATCGCTGCCCTTTCACTCAGTGCCTGTAAAAACGGCGGTCTGTTTGGAAAGAAAACTGCAAAGTCAGGCGTTACTGGCTGGAACTACGATGACAAAAACATGGGCAATTTCCATGTAGCAAAAGTTAAATATCCCAAAGCTGGACCAGGCTTAGTATTCGTGCAAGGCGGATCCTTTGTGATGGGTGCCAAAGATGAAGATGTAATGGGTGACTGGAATAACATCCCTCGTAGGGTAACCGTTCCTTCTTTCTTTATAGATGAGTCTGAAGTAGCCAACGTTCATTATCGTGAATACCTGTATTGGTTAGAAAACACTTTTAGTGGCGATACCAACATTATTTACAAGGCACTCCCTGATACATTAGTGTGGAGAGAGGAGCTTGCTTATAACGAGCCATACGTAGAGTATTACTTTAGGTATCCTTCTTATAACTACTATCCTGTAGTTGGAGTAAAATGGCAGCAGGCATATGACTTTTGTATCTGGAGAACGGATAGAGTAAATGAATTAAACCTGATGAAGAAGGGATATCTTAAAAAGGATGCTGTAAAAAGAGAAATGAAAGGTGGCGGAGCAGAAGGATCCTTTAATACAGAAACATACCTGATGAATCCTGAAATGATACAAGGAAGAGGTAAACCTAAGAAGTCTGACATAAAGGATATTAATGGCAAACCAAGGGCTACAGTGAGGATGGAAGATGGTATTCTTAATATGGGCTACAGGCTTCCAACAGAAGCAGAGTGGGAATATGCAGCTTATGGTTTGCTAGACCAAAACCCTAATCCTCGTAAGAAGGAGAAAGGCTCCGGTGAAGAACTTCGATCTAACCAACAAATCTATTCGTGGAGCAAAAACCCAAATGGTTTGAGAGATAATCGCAGGGGTAGCTGGCAAGGTAAATTTTTGGCCAACTTCAAACGTGGAAGTGGCGATAACATGGGTATTGCAGGTGGTTTGAACGATAGGGCTGCCATTCCTGGTAACGTAAAATCATTTTACCCCAATGCTTTTGGATTGTATAATATGAGTGGAAACGTAAGTGAGTGGGTTGGAGATGTATACAGACCAATGACCTCTACCGACGCCCAGGATTTTAACTATTTCCGTGGCAATAAATTTCAGAAGTATTATAAAAATAGCTCTGCAGAGTTTGAAAGAGACAGCATGGGTCGTTTAAAGAAGGTTGATATTTCTGACGAAGAAGTGAAAAACCGTACCAACTATCAAAAGAACAATGTGATTAATTATCTTGATGGTGATTCTGCCAGCCAGGTATATTACGGTTACGGAGTTACCTCTCTGATTAGCGATAAATCAAGGGTAATTAAAGGTGGTAGCTGGAATGACAGGGCCTATTGGCTATCACCAGGTACCCGCCGGTATATGGAAGAAGATCAAGGTGCAAGCACTGTTGGCTTCCGCTGCGCACAAACCTATCTTGGCCCGCCAGAAGGACCAGGGTTTAAAGAAGGAAACATCTTCGGAACCAAAAAACAGAATTCAAGAAAGAAGAAATAATAAACACGCCAACAGCCTCCCTTGCAAAAGGGAGGTTTTTTTATGCCCCCTATTTAACGCATATCCCTATTTTTGAAGCATGAATGTAGCTGAATTGTACGCTCTGTACTTGCAACACCCCTCTGTAAAAACGGACACCAGGCAATTGGAAAGTGGAGATTTGTTTTTTGCATTGAAGGGCCCGAACTATAACGGCAACCATTATGCGAAACAGGCATTGGAGGCGGGGGCTTCCTATTGTATTTGCGACGAGGCCTCTGATTTTTCGAGTGATCAAATTTTATTAGTACCCAGTGTTCTGGACACTCTGCAGCAACTTGCAAAATACCACCGCCAGCAATTTACTATTCCCTTTATTGCAATTACCGGAAGTAACGGCAAAACTACCACCAAGGAACTCATAAGCTCTGTGCTTGCCACAACTTACAAGACTTACACTACAGAAGGAAACCTAAATAACCACATTGGTGTGCCCTTAACTATTTTAAAAATTAAGAGTAATGCAGAGATAGCCGTGATTGAAATGGGAGCCAATCACTTGAAAGAAATTGCAGGGTATTGTACCTATACTTTACCAACACATGGCATTATCACCAATTGTGGTAAAGCACATCTTGAAGGTTTCGGTAGTGAAGAAGCAATCAAACAAGGCAAAGGCGAATTGTTTGACTTTATCAGAAGCACCCACGGCACTGCATTTGTAAACACAGACTATGATTATCTCGCCAACCTAAGCCAAGGCATTGATACTTTGGTGCTCTATGGCGAACACAAAGGGGAAATAACGGGGGAGGTTGTTGGGGACGCAAATTTTCTGGAAGTTAATATTACAAAAGGAGCAAACATTACTTCCCTTAAAACACAATTGGTAGGAGGTTATAATCTTGCCAACATCCTTACCGCTGTCTGCGTCGCCAAAGCTTTTAATGTAAGTGATGAAAAAATTAAGGCCGCAATTGAATCGTATGCCCCGTCTAATAGCCGCTCCCAGCTTATTGAGAAAAACGGCAACAAGATAGTTCTTGACGCCTACAACGCCAATCCTACCAGTATGAGGGCGGCAATAGAAAATTTCGCAAAAATGCAGGGCTCACAAAAAGTACTAATCCTCGGTGCAATGATGGAATTAGGCTCTCAAAGCCAGCAAGAACATGCAGATATTGTGAGTTTGATAAAGAAGTACTCCTGGCACAAGGTTGTATTAGTGGGGAAAGACTTTGCCAATCCACCTCAGGATTTTCTGCATTTTAATGACGCTTCTGAGGCCAGGGAGTGGTATCAGCAACAACACTTTCATCAAGCAGAGATTTTGGTAAAAGGATCACGAGGATTTCAAATGGAAAAGGTGATAGAATGATTTTACTAAGAGTTTTATTGAACATACATTTGCTGGCCGCAAAACAGATGCTGATATCAGAACTCTGCGGGTTCTATTTTGATCTTTTATTTTATTGGAGACTTGTCCGAGTGGTTGAAGGAGCACGCCTGGAAAGTGTGTATACGGGAAACTGTATCGAGGGTTCGAATCCCTCAGTCTCCGCAACACAAATCATTGAAACCCCTACCACGTTATGTTATATCGGTTTTTGTTTTTATCGGTAGCAAAAAAGTTAGCAATTTCCTGCGGCAAAAATCCCTATCACTTTCGAATACCAAGGCGAAACCTACTCTGGAGAACTTGCACCGGTATAGGCGCCGGTGGTGCTGGCAGTATATGGTCCCTTATGATTAATAACCGCTACAATGAACAGTTGCACAACTCTGATAGGTGATAAACCTTCAAAAGCCAAACGGGAAAGTTTAATGACATGGCTGTTTATTTCGGTGAATATGTAATGGCGTGGTTTGAGTCAACGTAAGATAGGTGTACGCATTTAAAAGCAAAAGGTTTCTAACATTTCCACATTTAGACTGTTATTTCCAAAAGTGGCTCTTGGTTGGTATTATTTTTTACGTTTACTTTGAATCACACCAAAAGATACACCATGGAAATTGTACTTTCTCCACAGGGGACATCAACCCGCAATAAGTTACTTTTTTCGGCGTTATCTTTGCAGCCCAAAAATTAGAACCAACCTTAAAAGTCTCTCAATATCTTGTTACGTTTAATCAACCCAAAAGTTCTACTAATTCTAATACTTAAAATAAAGAAGCCTCAACAGCGCTAACTGTGAGGCTTCCCAGGTACGCTCACCTTAATTTTTAGGTGCGTTACTCCTACTTTGGATTACAACGTTCACGTGGTCAACGTAAACAAGAGAGGCAAATGCAAAAGCGTTTGCCTTTTCTTTTTTCGCCTGTCTCCTCATCTTCCACCGCTTTGCTACACCTAAATGTAACTTCGCCGTAGTTTCTGCAAAAGAAACAGACACCTGTGTACTTGTGTGACATAGACATAAATCTTATCAACTATCGTCGACAAAACCACGCACTAATGCGTAAAACACTTTGGCTCAGGTCAGCCTATAAAATTGTTGTTGATGATACTATCGAGGCACGCAATGTAATTGCAACTCTGTGGATAAATTCGGGTTCAAATAAAACCCTCGTGCTTTATTTTCGTGTCATCATCGATTCGCTTTTATTTTTAAGTATTTACAATGCCCACCCTGAACCGTGGGCATTGCTCTACAACATTACTAATCAATCTGACATTAATGTCAAGGATTTATTAAGACATTGTTCAAAACTAAGCAAACGCAGTGCTGCACAGGATTACAGGCTAAAAAAATGTTTTTTGGGATAAATACTTTTGGATAAACGAAGATGCAGGGTGGTGGCTCGTTTCAGCCAAAAAATAGATTAATATCGAAAAAGTAGAGGGGAGTCATCCGAGACCAAACGGATAACCCCCCATATACAATTGACAAATAAAACCCTTGGAACAACTCAGTTAAATGCCTATCATTACCCTGGAAAGTGAAAGAGTCCCGAATGCTTTTGGGAGAAAGTGTGTATACGGGAAACTGTATCGAGGGTTCGAATCCCTCAGTCTCCGCATATTTTTGAAAAACCTCACTGCTAAAAACATGTAGACTCGCTCTAAGTCTACATCATAAAAGAGGGGTTGAATTCCTACCATTGCCTCGGAACATATTTTCAAATTTTTAAGGGTAACTATTTACCGCCAAAAAGTTTCTCTGCATTCTGGCTGGTTACCTCATCAATTTCCAGCAAAGAGGTATTTTTAATTTCAGCAACTTTTGTAGCTATTTCTACCAAATAACTACTCTCGTTCCTTTTGCCTCTGTGAGGCACCGGCGATAAATAGGGCGCATCCGTTTCCAATACCAGATGTTCTAGGTCAATATGTGGTAAAACTTTTTGGAGTCCAGAATTTTTATAAGTTACTACGCCGCCAATGCCCAGCAAAAAGCCACACTTTATTATTTGCCTGGCTTCTTCCAAACTTCCGCCGAAGCAGTGAAAAATTCCCCTCAGTCCTGTTCCGCTATACTTCCGGATAACCTGGATGGTTTCCTGCATAGCCTTCCTTGTGTGCAGTACTAAGGGAATCTTGTATTGAAGAGCGAGCTCAACCTGCCTGTTTAGAGCGCTATACTGTTCTTTTGCAAAGGTCGTGTCCCAGTGAAAATCTAGCCCAGCCTCCCCTATTGCCGCAAAGGACCGCTCCTTAAGGTACTTTTCTACGACGGCCAGTTCGCTTTCAAAAGTCTTATTTACAGAACAGGGATGCAATCCAATCATTGCATAACAGCGCTCTCCGAACCTTTTTTCTAAAGCAATCATACGGCCGTGAGTACTACTGTCTATAGCAGGTAAATAAAATTTCTGAACCCCCGCTGCGATAGCTGTTTCTATTACAAGCTCTATGTCTTTTTCAAATTCTTCGGAGTATAAATGGGAGTGTGTATCTATCATAGTGAATGTGGTAGGGGCTTTCAGGCAAATAGATGGCGCTTTCAAAGACCAGAAAAATAATTTAAAAATAATTTTGCACTTTAGAAATCTTAACTATATCTTAGCAGGAGTTTTCATAGGGTACGGATTAAAAACGGGCCAGGGTTTCTACCCAGGCCCATTTTTTTTGTGTTAATCTGAGCCAATTGCTTTGAATACGAAACCCTTCTCAGCAAAAAAGTCTAACACACGAGGCAGGGCATAACGCAACCTGCTGCTTGCTTTTTCGCTGTCATGAAAAACCACTATACTTCCACCCTGGGTATTGAGCAAAACGTTCTGCAGGCATTGTTCCCCCGAAATAGTGACATCAAAATCGCCACTTAATACAGTCCACATAATTGTCCTCAATTGGTAAGCTGGGGTTAGCAGTTGTTTCACTAAAAACCCGGAGACTCTTCCATAAGGTGGTCTAAAGAGACGACTATCAATATACTGTTTAGCATCTTTTATATTTTGCAGGTATATTGTATCCGGAGTACGGTTTGCGTTTAAATGATCAAAAGTATGATTGCCGACTGTATGGCCCTCTTCGATAATTCTTGTATAGATTTCCCCGTAAGACTGCACATTTTTTCCAATGCAAAAAAAAGTAGCCTTAGCACCGTGTTTCCTCAATTCATCCAAAACGAATAGGGTATGTTTCGGGTGCGGACCATCATCAAAACTTAGATAGATGTCTTTTTGAGTGGTAGCTATATCCCAAACACGGTGTTTAAATACTCTTCTTACCCACTCGGGCGTTTTAACCAAATACAACATGCTGCAAATTAATTTTTAATTGCCATTAAACATTTACATAGGCACCTGGTCATAGATTAACAAAATAAAAATATAAAATTATGAAACCATCAAACCTCTTACTCTCAGCAACCTTTGCACTTATGCTGGCAACCAGCTCTTGTAAAAAGGAAACATCTATTCAAGATTATGATGCCGAAATAGAATCAACCATTGAACTGACAACAGACAATGCTACAGCAGATTTTATGACTGAGGACGACAATGACATTTTAATGGAAGCTGCAGAAGAAAAAAATCTTTTAGGCAACTTTGCTCCCACCGCCAACGAGACCAACAACTTTCTTGCCTGTGCCAACATCACCGTAACTCCTCAAAACGGATTTCCAAAAACTATTCTCATTCAATTTGATTCTACCTGTACGAATGCAAGGGGAATCAAACGTAGTGGCGCTATCAGAATTGTAGTCTCCGACTCGTTGCGCCGCAGCGGCAGCACCGCTGTGATGACTTTCGAAAATTACTACGTAAACTATTTTAAGAGAGAAGGCACTCACACATTTACCAACGTCAGTATACCAGGTGGTAAAAGCTGGCAGCGTAAAGTTGAGAACGGGAAGATAACTGCCCCCGGTGGCCGTTTCTGGCTGCATGCTTCTATAAAAAATGTGAGTCAAACTGCCGGCCTCAATACACCCGTAATGTTGTTTGACGATGTATTCTCCATAACAGGAAATGCAAGCGTTACCAACCCCCGCGGTGGAACAAGGAGCGCTAATATTTTAGAACCATTGCAAAAGAAATACGCATGCCGCTATATTGACAAGGGCAGGATACGTTTTGAGGCCCCAAATCATTTTGCAATACTAGATTATGGCAATGGTGACTGCAACAACACCGCAACAATATCAATTGACGGCCGCCCACCAAGGATAATTATTCTGCCATAAAAATTGAACTGCTTAAATTATAAGCCGCTGCATTATTGTAGCGGCTTTTTTTAATGCCGGGAAACCTACTATCTTATCTTTGCAGCCCGAAATTATTATTTATGAATCAACCTACTGTTAGAGTTCGTTTTGCACCCAGCCCCACTGGCGGTCTTCATCTAGGTGGAGTTAGAACTGTTTTATACAACTACCTTTTTGCACGTAAGCATGGTGGCCAATTTATTGTAAGGGTAGAAGACACAGACCAAACCAGGTTTGTAGAAGGTGCGGAGCAGTACATTTTCGATTGTTTGAAATGGTGTGGCCTAGAGCCTGATGAAAGTCCGTTGCATGGAGGTGAATATGGTCCCTACAGGCAAAGTGAAAGAAAACCATCTTACCTGAAATATGCGGAAGACCTTATAGCGAAAGGCTTTGCTTACTATGCCTTTGATACCCCGGCTGAATTGGAGCAAATGCGGAATGAACTAAAATCACCGGAAAATCCTGCGCCCCAATATGACGGTACAGTAAGGAACAAAATGAAAAACTCCCTCACGCTTTCGAAAGAGGAAGTAACCCAATTAATCAGCGTGAATACAGCGCATGTTATAAGAATTAAAATGCCCGACCAGGAAACAATTTCATTCAACGATATGATCCATGGCGAGGTAAGTTTTGAATCAGCACTGGTAGATGACAAAGTTTTATTGAAAGCCGATGGCATGCCTACTTATCACCTAGCTGTAGTGGTAGACGATTACCTAATGAAAATTACGCATGCTTTTAGAGGAGAAGAATGGCTGAGTAGCGCCCCTGTACACATTCTTTTATGGAAACATTTATTTGGTTTAGATAGCATGCCTCAATGGGCGCATTTACCCCTGATACTGGGACCCAGCGGAAAATTAAGTAAGCGAGACGGAGCCAAGTATGGCTTCCCGGTGTTTGCTATGAACTGGAATGACCCTAGCTCCGGAGAACTTACAGAAGGCTTTAAAGAAAAAGGTTTTTTACCAGAAGCATTCCTAAACTTGTTGGCGGTGCTGGGGTGGAATGATGGAACCGAGCAGGAAATATTTTCTCTCGCAGAACTAATAGAAAAATTTACTATTGAGAGAGTGCATAAAGGCGGTGCAAAATTCGATTTTGAAAAGGCAAGCTGGTACAATCATGAATGGATAAAGAAATTGGACAGCAACCTTTATGCTCCATTAGTAAAATCGATGCTACAATCAAAAGGAATTGTCATAGAAAATGACGAGCAGCTTTTGGAGGTTGTAGAATTGGTTAAAGACCGCTGCAGTTTGATAACCGATTTTTATGCCCAGGGGAAATTCTTTTTTGCCGGCCCTACGGAGTATGACCTTGCGAGTGTTTTACCAAAGTGGAATGAAGAAAAGAATGTCTTTTTCGATTTGTTCGTACAGAAACTGGCTGCAGTTTCTAGTTGGAAATTTGCAGACCTGGAGGCTGAATTTAAATCGTTGTCAACTGAGCAAAATATAAAACCCGGAGAACTTCAAATGATCTTGCGGGTAATGCTGGTGGGCACAAAGATAGGCCCGGCCGTATTAACCATTGCTGAAACAATTGGTAAGGCAGAAACTATTACCAGGATTCAAAAAGCAATGGAGGCATTTTCTGCTGCTTCTTAAAGCATAAGACGCTCAGCGAAACATAAAATATTTTATTCCCAAAAACAGTTGATTATTCTGTTACAAACCCAAACTCCCGGCAGCAGGGAGAAAAATTATATTCTATCAAAAACTTGATAGTGCCGGCCAAATGTATGGCATGAAGCTGACGGTAAGTTTGCCTGGTACTAAAGACGCAGCTAACCATAGGTTGATCCTATTTGTGGTCAATTGGGTTTTTTGTTTGCTATAAATGAAACAATGTATTTTCGCAGCCTAAGCTATTAAATATGAAAAGACCCATTAGGATACTGGTGGCCAAAGTTGGTCTGGATGGCCACGACAGGGGCGCCAAAGTAATAGCTACTTCTTTGAGAGATGCCGGCATGGAAGTAATTTATACAGGTTTACGCCAAACACCAGAAATGGTTGTAAATGCTGCTTTGCAGGAAGATGTAGATGCCATAGGTGTAAGCATTTTGAGTGGGGCTCACATGACGGTGTTTCCTAAGATTCTTCAACTGCTCAAAGAAAAAGAAATGAATGATGTATTACTTACCGGAGGAGGCATCATTCCGGAAGATGATATGAAGGTCTTAAATGAAATGGGCACCGGTAAACTTTTTGCCCCCGGCACTACAAGCACAGAAATCTCCAGCTACATACGCCAATGGGTAGAGGAGCATCGCAATTTTTAAATTTGCGGTAGGCTCAGTCGCTTACGTTTTGAATAAATTCTAATGCCCACTACAAACAGCACACATAAAGTAAGATTGATGTTGTTTGAAATATTGGTTTCCTTCAGCAGAAGGTAAAGCACACCACCCATCGCACAAGCGGTAGCGTATAGCTCCCCTTTCTTAAACAAGTCTGGTATAGCATTGCAAAAAACATCGGCTATCAATCCTCCAAAAGTGGCTGTTATAACGCCCATTACCAGGGCATAAACATCATTAAGGCCATTGCGGAGGGCAACCTCTATGCCCGCCGAAGTAAAAAGGCCTAACCCGACTGCGTCTGTAAAAAAAATGGTCCGTCTGAAACGAAGCACATTTTCTTTGAGCAAAAAAATAAATCCTGTACCCGCTACCACAAGCACAAGCGCAAGATTATCGTTGATCCAGTTTACCGGTCGGATACCTATAAACCAATCCCGGATAGTGCCGCCTCCGTACGCAGTACTAAAAGCCACTACGAGTCCACCAAAAATATCCATCTTATAAGTTCTTGCTTTTAGAGCGCCGGTGAGTGCAAAAACGAAGATGCCTGCATAGGTTATAAAGCTCAGTAAGGTCATGTTATAAAGGTATCAAATGTATTATCTTCGATATTCAACAAAGTCATCTCGTACATGAGTTACAATACCTTGCTTGTAAGTATAGAAAATCAAATTTGCGTTGTAAGTATCAATCGCCCTGATAAGTTAAATGCGCTTAATAAAAATGTATTTGACGATTTGGATGCGGTGGTAGATGAAATCTTAAGCAATCCCGAAATAAAATCTGCCATTATAACGGGCATTGGGCCAAAGGCGTTTGTAGCCGGGGCAGATATCACCGAGTTTGCCGGGTTTAGCAAACAGGAAGCCATGGCACTTGCCAAGAGGGGGCAGAATGTATTCTTTAAAATAGAAAACAGTAGTAAACCTATTGTTGCCGCAGTAAACGGATTCGCTCTCGGCGGTGGTTGCGAACTCGCAATGGCTTGTCATTTCAGGCTTTGCAGCGAACAGGCAAAGTTTGGTCAACCGGAAGTAAATCTGGGTTTGATACCCGGATATGGCGGCACGCAAAGACTGACTCAATTAGTAGGCAAAGGCAAAAGCATGGAACTGCAAATGACAGGTAGTTTAGTGGATGCCCAAGAGGCGCTTAGATTGGGGCTGGTAAATTATGTAACGGATGCCGACAGCCTTCTACAAAAAACCAAAGACATTTTGCAGGTTATACATGGTAAAGCTCCCGTGGCAGTAGCAAAGGTTATTGATTGCATTAACACTGCTGTAGTAAATTCAGACGGCCGTAGTGGTTATGATAAAGAAATAGAAGCATTTGGTGATTGCTTCGCAACAGAAGACATGAAAGAAGGAACCGCTGCTTTTCTTGAAAAAAGAAAGGCTGTGTTTACAGGTGTTTAAAACAAAAGCAAGCACTTTTTAAAACGCTTAATCATTAAAGGAAGATCTATACTCTAAACGACAATAACTGCTAGCTGAAGCGTACTTACCATAAAGATGACACAAGGAAAGATAAGAATTGCAATTGCAGATGACCATCAAATTGTAATAGACGGACTGGCATCCGTACTAAGCAAATACAATGAACTAGAAATTGTGGCCACTGCTAATGACGGCGAAAAAATGTTGGCACTTTTACAAAGCCAGCCAGCAGACGTACTGCTTACAGACGTAATGATGCCCGGCATGAATGGCAAACAATTAGCTGCGCAGGTCAAAATAAAATTTCCCTTTATAAAGATCATTGCGCTGAGCATGAGTGGGCAAGGCGATATTGTAGAAGAAATGATCAACGATGCAGACATTGCAGGATACTTGCTCAAACAAACCAGTTCTGCTGAATTGGCAAAAGCAATAATAACAGTGCACAACGGAGGGCAATTTTTTGCTGATGAGATTTTGCAACAGCTAAAAGAACAAGCTGGCCTGAGGAAACAAGTGGAAGTTACCCGCCTTACACAACGGGAAATTCAAATTGTAGAAGCGATCGAACAAAATCTTTCTAACAAAGAAATTGCTGCGAATTTTTTTATATCGCTGCACACAGTGGAAACCCATCGCAAAAACATTTTTAGAAAGACAGATACACATACTTCACTTGGGCTGGTGAAATGGGCATACGAACACAATGTGCTCAACAAAAAATAAATACCGCTTAAAGGGTATGTACGACAGCCTAAGATAATTTATGTTGTGCCTGTTTTAACTCATAGCATCCTGATATTGGCCAAACAATTTTTACCAAATTGAAATACTGCTACTGCTTATTTACTGTTTTAACTTTTTGCTGCATTAGTCTCCGGGCACAGCCTGCAAAAATCATCGACAGTTTGCAGCGCATGTTAGATCCTGCCAAATCAGACATCAGGCAAATTAATATCTTGAACAAACTGTCATTTCTATATTCAAGTTCAGACAGTACGAAAACCTTTTCCCTTGCAAACCGGGCTATTGAGTATTCCTCGATTATTAGCTATTTACCCGGCCTTGCCAAGGCTTACGAGTGCAAGGCCAACTACCACATTTTTAAATCAGCTCCTGCCAAAGCTACCTCGTATCTTGACGAGGCTGCCCGCCTCTGGCAAATAACAAATGATGGCGATGGAATGGGAGGCAATCTTCATCTTAACGGCCAGGTAAATCTGCTACTCTTAAAATACAATCTTGCCCGGGAACAATTACTGCAGGCAGAAAAGCTCTTTTTAAAAACAAATAATAAGCAAGGCTTAAGTTCGGTATATCATACCATCGGCACTGTGTACAGCGATAAAGGAGAAAAAGAACTTGCCATAGATTACCTTTTGAGATCCCTCAAGTTGCAGGAACAGATGGCCGACAAAAGCCAGCTACGCTCTACGCAAAACAATCTTGGTAGAATCCTGGTAGATATAAAAAATTACCCTGAAGCTATTAAGTATTACCAACAAAGCATGCAGACATCTCTGCAAAACAGCGACTGGCGAAACCTGGGTATTACGCAGGTAAATATTGCCAACATTTACACCAATCAGCTAGATTATAAAACTGCCATAACCTACCTGGAAAGTGCACTAAGCAATTTGAAAAAAGTAGATTTCAAAAGAGGAATACAGGCGGTGTATAATAACCTGGGTGCGATCAACCTTAGACTGGGTAGTTATAAGGATGCCATATTACAACTTAATGCCGCCCTCGATATAGCAAGTGCCAATCAATCTAAATCGGGCGTGGCACTTATAGAGCAAAATATCGGATATGGCTATGCAGGCTTAAAACAATATGAGGAGGCGCTCCGCTGGTACACAAAGGCAGAAGCCACAGCCATCAGCGCAAGCGCTGATCCTTTTACTTTTGGAGAGATTTACAATCATCGGGCCTCGCTGGACTCAGCAATGAATAATTATGCAAGCGCCCTGGAATACCGCACTAAATATGTAAACGTCAACAACCTTGTATTAAATGAAAAGATATCTAAACAGGTTTTAGAGCTACAAACAAAATACGACACAGAAAAAAAGGAGTTTAAAATAAATATTCTGAGCAAAACAGATTCTATTAAATCGCTGCAAATTGCAAAGCAGCAACTTGACCTCAACCAGAAACTCTTACTCATTGCTGACCAAAATCTTTCTCTGCTGGATGCTAATCTCCAGATGGCAACCGACAGTCTTGAGCTCGGCACTAAGAATCAAATCATTCTACAGAATAAACTTGAATTTACACAGAAACAAAAAATCATTCAGGACCTTGACAAGCAAAAGCAAATTCAAACGTTGCTGATAAACAACAAGAATTTAGAAGTAAGCAAAAAGAATTTTATCATAGCAGGAATTTTACTTGTGACCTTGCTCCTCATTTTATATGGATATTCTTTTTACAAAAAACGAAGTTTACAGCAGGCAGCTCTCATGCAGGCTGCGTTAGCCAGGCAGCAAGAAGTAGCAACTATTGCTATTCTGACCGCTGAGGAAAAAGAGCGCAAGCGCATTGCTTCCGATCTTCACGATGGCGTAGGCCAGTTGATGACAGCAGCCTGGCTAAACTTGCAGGCGGTGAATGATAAGCTACCGGCGGGTGATGAAGAGTATGGCAATTTGCTAAGCAAAACGATGTTGCTCGTAAATGAAAGCATGAAAGAAGTGAGGGCGGTAAGCCACAACATGATGCCGAACGCCCTATTGAAAAAAGGACTTGTAAATGCAATTAGAGAATTCATTCAACAATTAGATGCCGCTATTATTTCGATAAACTTACAAGCCGAAGGACTACAACAAACGCTGAACAGCCATACAGAAACTATCTTATACAGGGTGATACAGGAAAGTGTAAACAACGTTATCAAGCATGCCGGCGCTTCCCGATTAGACATTTCTATATTCAACGATTCAAAGGGCATTGATGTAATGATAGAAGATAACGGTAGCGGTTTTGATGTGCCAGCGGCCTTAAAAAAGGATAGTGGACTTGGCTTGCAGAATATTATTTCAAGAATTCAATACCTGCATGGCTCGGTAGATTGGGACAGCTCTCCGGGCAATGGAACGGTGATAGCTATTCACATTCCGCTTAACACTCCAGCCTAAAAAATCCTGATCACTTTGACAAAGCGCCTAAGATAATGTTTGTTGAGTGTGGTAACGGTTACTCCATATTGTCTTCCCGATGTAGAATGGATGAAGCGCAATGAATCTACATTCTCAGTTACAATTCCCATGTGCCCCACGATAGTGCTGGCACTGTCCGTACCTTTAAATAAGATGAGGTCGCCAGCAAGCGCCTCTGCTGCAAGTACCTCTTGGCCCACATGGGTAAAATCTACAGACGACCGGGGAACCTTTATATCAAAATGATTAAAGACATGAGTAATAAATCCGGAACAATCAAAGCCTACTGCCGGATCTGTAGAACCATATCTGTACGGCACTCCGATAAGAGTTTGTGCAAAGTCTACAAGTGCCCTTGGTGATACGTCTTTTGGAACTACGGTTTTAACCTGAACAGCAGTATTGGGATTTTCCACGGAATTGGCCAGGCGACCATCCGCTGTGTCCTGGGTAAACTCTACGTTAGTTTCGGGCTCCGTTGTAAAAACTTCGTTGCAGGAAATGCAAAATAAAAAGCAAAGCAAGAGTTGGATAAACTGGAGGGATTTCACAGTACAATAATAGGCAGATTTGAAATCAATAAATCAAAGAGCCGCATCTAAATGTTTTACATTTGCAAAAAACTAACACTAGTATGCAATACAGAATTGAAAAAGATACCATGGGCGAAGTAAGCGTTCCCATTGATGCCTACTTTGGTGCACAGACTCAACGCAGTATAGATAACTTTAAAATTGCTCAGGACATTAATAAAATGCCCAAGGAAATTATTAAAGCATTTGCATACTTAAAGCAGGCCGCTGCCATTACTAACCAGGAAGCCGGCATACTTTCAAAAAAGAAGGCTGATCTTATTGCCAAAGTTTGTAAAGAAATTTTAAAAGGTAAACTAGATGATTTTTTTCCTCTGGTGGTGTGGCAAACAGGCAGTGGTACACAAAGCAATATGAACGTAAATGAAGTGATAGCTTACCGCGGCCATGTACTCAACGGTGGAAAACTGAATGACAAAGAAAAATATTTACACCCCAATGATGATGTAAATAAAAGCCAGAGCAGCAACGACACCTTTCCCACTGCAATGCACATTGCGGCATACAAAATTTTGGCAGGGTCAACTATACCAGCCATTACTTTGCTGCGCAACACACTCGACAAAAAAGCAAAAGCTTTTAAAAAAGTAGTAAAGATTGGCCGCACCCATTTTATGGATGCAACGCCACTAACCGTCGGGCAGGAATTTAGCGGCTATGTATCACAGTTAAATCATGGCTTGAGAGCAATCAAAAATACACTGGCGCATTTAAGTGAACTGGCTTTGGGTGGGACCGCAGTCGGTACCGGTATTAATACGCCGCCAAAATATGATGTAAATGTGGCCAGACACATAGCAAGGCTTACCAAACTTCCCTTTAAGACTGCAGAAAATAAATTTGAGGCATTAGCGGCACATGATGCCATTGTAGAAGCACATGGTGCATTAAAAATGGTGGCGGTAAGTCTCATGAAAATTGCCAATGATATCCGCATGTTATCCAGCGGGCCACGCAGCGGCATTGGCGAGCTTTTTATTCCTGACAACGAGCCAGGTTCCTCTATTATGCCCGGCAAAGTAAATCCTACGCAGTGCGAGGCGCTTACCATGATTGCTGCACAAGTAATGGGTAATGATGTTACCATTGGGATAGGTGGGAGCAATGGCCATTTTGAGCTCAACGTTTTTAAGCCCGTAATAATCTTTAATTTCTTACACAGTGCAAGGCTAATTGCTGATGGCTGTATTTCGTTTAACGATAAATGTGCAGTGGGCATAGAACCCATCAAGGCTAATATTAAAAAGCACCTTGACAATTCTTTAATGCTGGTAACTTCTTTAAACACCAAAATTGGTTATTATAAATCTGCAGAAATTGCACAAAAAGCGCACAAAGAAGGCACCACCCTCAAAGAGATGGCGGTTAAATTAGGTTATGTGACTGCCAAAGAATTTGACGAGTGGGTTATTCCGGCAAATATGGTTGGCGACAACCGCTAAGAAAAAGAGGCATTTTTTAAATGCCTCTTTTTGATTACTGAACTATAATTTTTTCTGTGGTTAGTAATACATCTCTTCCGCTAAATAATCTTATCGTATAAATACCCTTAGCCAGCTTCGCAACATTTACTTCAAATTTATCTTTAGTGCTGGTTCCAGTCAATATTGTTCTACCGGCAACGTCTAGTAATTGATAATAAATTGGCTTGGCTACATTCCGTTTACTTTGTACAAGCAATACATCGTTTACGGGGTTGGGATAAATTTTTACCTGCAGCCTTGCGTTATTCAAAAATGCCGGATCGTTGTTAATGTTTAAAACAGCACCCTGGTATTTATAAGCGAGCACAGCGCCACGGTTGGTAACACCACCATCATTGCCTGCAGAGGGCCCTGAGGTTCCGCCTACACTGTCTGTAAGTAAATAGATCGTTATGCCATCTGGCCCCAGGGCAATATCACGGTAACGGTTAAGCGCACTCATATCTTTGTAATATGGAATTACAGAATCGGCAACAGAGAGTGAGCCAGTACCGTCAGCCGTTAACTTCAGCCTGTACATGGCGCTCGATTTTAATGTAGTAATTAGCAGGCAGTTTTGCCAGCCTGGTATTCGGCTCGCATAGGGATAATGAATGATACTGCTGGGTGCAATGGTGGGGTTTAGTAACCAATTGCAGTTGCTGCCGCCCGCTGGCGTACCCGGATATAAATCGAAAATGGGGTTGCGGTATTGCGGGCTGGAAAATGTACTTTCAGCAACGCCCGAGCCGGCCTGTGTGCCAGAGCACTCACTCCCGTAGCTGCTGCATCCTGCCGTGCCTGCCCACTTATAGTACTTATACCAGTTGTTATCTTGCTTGCCTGCTACTCTCGGCCAACCATAATTCATACCAGCTTCAATGATATTTATTTCATCATTGGTGGCAGGCCCTTGCTCGGACGAATAAAGCTTGCCGTTGGGCACCAGGTTGTAGTTATCATCTTTTTCAAAAACTAATCCTTGTGGGTTTCTGTGGCCGAAGGAATAAATATGAGATCGGGTTCCATTTATTACAGGATTGTCTGCAGGTATAGACCCATCTAAATTCATACGCAATACCTTGCCGCTGTAGCGTCGTATATCTCCGGCTGCAACTTGTGCCAGAGTAGGCACATAAAGAGATTCGATAGAATCGCAGGCATTGCCGAATTGGTTGGCTCCCCTATCACCCGCTGTGTATAAAAGCAGATACTCTGGCACAGTCGCTGTACCAAAATTTCCAATGGCTAGCTTCCCACCGTTATGATCATCGCTGCCGTGCAGGCCCCTAAGTAAAACTGTGGGCGCTGTTAAGGAAGGTATGTTTCTGTTGTAACTATATTGAACAATTCGTACCCGCCGCAACGAGGAGGAATCATAGCAGTAAGCGATGTAAACAAAGTCGTTACCTGTACCCATGTTTAATTGAGGGTGCAATGCTATGCCTAACATACCATCCTGTTTAATGCTGCTGCCACTGGTTGTAAAACGTACCATAGAGCGGATATCCAATAGCTGGTGTTTGCCTCCATTTTGTGTGTTCATTTTAATTACATAACCCCGTCGTTCAGTTATCCATAAAGAATCGTCAGGGCCCATCTGCATGGCAAACGGATGCCTTAGCCTACCTGCTGCAGTGTTCGCATTTACGACTCTTTTGGCTTCAAAGCTCTCTCCCTGTGCATATAATTGAGGTAAAAAGCTGAACCAGGTCATCGTAAAAACAAGTAGTGATTTCTCCATAAAACCTAAGTTTTTTGTAGTAATAATACAAGATATGCTGTGGTAAAGAAATACGCTACAACTCAATAATAGCGTACACTACAGCAAAAACGTAGGTGAGAAAAATAAAGTATAAATCTATTTGAAATTAAATTTATCCGGAATGTAGTTTTTGGAAAATATCCCGCCTGCTTATGCGTTTGTTTATAGTAACCCGATCCAATCCATGTAACATTTTCTTTCATGCAAATGCGCAACTATGAAGAAACCTTTACATGCAGCTTACCTTTTTATAACACTGTTTTTACTACAGGCAGCCAGCTCAACCTTTTCGCAGGGAGCTAACCGTGTAGATTTAGGTAAGAGTTTTGCCAACATGAGCAAAATAAAAACCGGCGGCACCTTCAACCCCGGCGACACCGTCGAAATTCGTGTAACCATAGCCGTAATCCGGCAAGGAACTTTTACCGCATTGGACAGTGTACAGGTATTTGACCAGGTACCAGCCAAGACTACCTACATACCCGGATCTATGAGAGTGGCTACCAATGAAGGCATCACCTACAAAGGGCCTTTTACCGAAGCTGTAGATACAGACCCCGGAAGAAATGTGGCTGGTAATATCATCATAAATCTTGGTAACAAAGCCAACGGTACAAGAGGTGGCCGGATAAGATCAGACACAAGCAGGCCTTCTTTCTACGGATCTCACTGCATCATGATGGCATGCTACAAAGTACGCATCAACCCGGGAGCACTCTATGGAGATACTATTAAAGTAGGTGGCAGTGTGCGCTACAAGATGGTGAGCCCCACCACAGCCTGGTACAGTGTAAGTTTCCCCACTTATAACATAAAATTGTTTGCAGATAATGGCTATTGTCCCAACGGTTCCGATGTAAGCTCAGCTTCCGATTTTGGAGGTACGTTTGGTAATGGTATCGTTCCTAATCGGGCTGCAACCCTGGGATTTGCGACAACCTATATAAAACAAAATATCAGTACCGGCCAGCCACAGGATTATAATTACGCCATTGTAAAAAACAGCAGTGCAGATTCCTGGACGAACCCGGCGTCGCCGATGCCCGAAGGACCTTCCCTACATAGGGTATTCGGTTTTTGGGATATTGCCGGGGACCACACTGGGGCCAGCAATACAGCCTTTGGAAACGCACCACCCGCCGCAACAGAAAACTCAGGTTATTTTGTGTTGATAAATGCAAGCTATAATACCAACGTTGCCTACCAGGAAACACTTACCAACCTTTGCCCAAATACATACTATGAATTTAGTGCCTGGTTTAGAAATGTGTGTCCACGGTGCAGTTGCGATAGTATGGGTAGAGGTAGTGGAGCCAGCGGGTTTATCCGGGGACCCGGAAATGATTCTTCAGGTGTGAAACCGAAT
This sequence comes from Chitinophagaceae bacterium, assembly GCA_043737055.1. GTDB lineage: Bacteria > Bacteroidota > Bacteroidia > Chitinophagales > Chitinophagaceae > Ferruginibacter. The sequence continues at coordinate 22,988 of JAYTBG010000122.1, forward strand.
TTAAATTTTGAAATAGACGGGCTTGCGCACTACACAACGGGTGATATGAAATATGACAGAGGAGTTCCATGGAAAAAATTTGGCTTTACCTTTTTAACCAGACCTGGACAAACCACCGCAAATTTTGCAATCCGCAACAATTCGCCGGGTGGTGGGGGAAATGATTGGGCTATAGACGACATCAAAGTTTCCCATTGTGGACCTACGCTTACCATGAACTATAACCCAGAGGTTGTGGGATGTAAAGAACGACCATTTGTAGTTGACTTAAAGGATACCATTAGGTTTATCTACAACAGCTATGTTCATTTTAAATGGCAAAAAAGTAATGTCGGGGGCACTATTTGGACAAACCTTATTGGCGCTGGTACCTCCGGGATTGGAACCCCCGTCTTGGTAAACGGACTCTATCAATACGTCACGGCATTACCACCTTTTCTGGCAACCGGTGCAGATAGCGGCACCTATTACAGGGTAATAGTAGCAACCACTGCGGGCAACCTGGCTAATAGCTGTGCTTACAAAGATCAGAACACCACCATGGTGAGGGCTGTTACTTGTGGCACCATACTTAATGGATTTTTCGAGAATTTCAGGGGTACGCTTACTTCTGGAAAAAGTTACCTCAGCTGGATTACACGAGGTGAAAAAGATCTGGCCTACTATGAAATTGAAAAAAGCTCAGACGGCATGAATTTCAGGTTTATTGGCCTGGTAGAGGCACGAAACCTGGGTGAGGCATTCTACAACTTCACAGATCCTGTAGAACTAAATGGGCGACAGTTTTACCGCCTCAAAATGATTCAACCAGACAACATCTTAAAGTATAGCAGCATCATTGAACTCAGTACAGCTTTATCGTTTAAAGTAAGTAATGTTCAGAACCCTTTTACCCAGGATATCAAGGCCGACATCGTAGTACCGGAGGCGGGTATGGTAAATATTATTGTATACAATGCCAAAGGGCAAAAGCTCAAAGTAGTGCAACAAGTAGTAACTAAAGGTTCCGGCAGAATACTACTTACAGGCTTAGGCAGTATGGGCGCAGGCGTCTATTACATGTCGGTAGAATATAAAAATCAAATTCAAAACCGCAAACTTATCAAGCAATAGCACCGCAGAAATCGGTAAAAATATTCTTTTGTTACCCCACCTGAAACTAAAAACCCGGATGATTCCGGGCTTTTAGTTTTAATATGGTGCGTTATTTTATGCTTAGTTAATAGGAAGGTTGAAAACTCCTTCGGTGATAGCCTTTGTATTTGTTCCGGCCCCCAAACCATCTCTTATCGTGCCGCTAAAAGTACCAATAACCCTGGTGGCTGTGATGCTGGTGATGATGATGGTAAATGGATCTGGTGAACCCGTGATAATACTTTTAGGTGCCCAGGTCATGTTGGCAGCATCCGTATAGTTTGCTCCCAATAAATAACCTCCTGCAGCGCTTCCGGCGAGCGTATTCACATAAGTAGCGGCGGTTACTGTTCCGCTTGAGATTGCCTTATCGATGTTTAAAAGAAAATCTGAGTTCAAGGCAAGGTTATCACCCGTAATAAGTAAATCCCCCACCTGAAAATAAGACCCTTTTGCATTGTCAGTAAAAGTGGTGAGCACAGCATTTATTTTGCATTGGTAAATACTGGCACTTGCCGCTCCGCACGTTACAGAAAAAGTACAACTGGCTGTGCCAATGCTAAAGCTATTGGTTCCGGCAGCTACGGGTGTATTTCCTGTCGCTCTCAAAACAATGGGCTGGATGCCTGTTGCGGCAAACACACCACTCGCCGTAAAGGAGATGCCATTGACTGTTGTTGAGGAAATGGTATAAGACCCTGCGGTGGTAACATTTGCATTTATGGTCACTGTGTTGCTGGCTGTTAATGGAGAGCCTGCTGTATAAACCCCCGCAACCGTGGCTCCTGTGCAAGCCCCGGGCGCACCTTGTAATGTAAATACTGCAGGAGGTGCAGCGGCAGTGTAGGTAATAGAAAAATTACAGGCACTCGCTAAACCAGTTGGGGTATATCCGAAGCTTCCCGCTGCTGTTGCCGTGCCGGAAGCAGTAAGAGTAACAGTCTGTGGATTCGTATTGGCAAAGGTTCCCGAGCCAGAAAAAGTGACACCATTTACTGCTGTAGTTGTTATGCTATAGCTTCCGGGCGTAGTAACTACAACATCAAAAATGGCTGTGTTACTTGCTGAAGTTGGCTGGCCGGCCTGGTAGTTTCCTGCCAACACTATACCGGTACAATTGCCCGGTGCCCCACCCAATGTGTACACAGCGGGGGTGCCTCCGGCGGGCGCCACTACAATACCAAATACGCATGAGGTACTCATATTACCTACGGCCAGAGATGTTGCACCAGCAGTAGTAGGTGTGCCTCCACCATTGAGCGTAACATTTTGCAGGCCTAAAGTGGTAAAAGTTCCGGTAGAGGTGAAAAACATACCATTGGTAGATACAGCTCCAAGAGTGTAGGCTCCCAATGTGGTAACGTTGACGCTGACGGTTAAAGTATTAGTGCTGTTGAGGGCTACATCTTTGGTATAACTACCTGAGGCACTTGCTGCCGCACATAAGCCTGGCCCGCCAACAAGGCTGAAAACAGCGATTGTGGCCGCACTGTTTAAAACCGTAACGGTAATAAAGCATTCACTGCCGCCAAAACCTATGCGAAACTCATTTGGACCCGCAGTAAGTGGCTTGCCAAAACCACGTAAGCGCACGCTTCGTAACCCTGGCGCCGCAGTACCGCTTCCCTTAAAATAAAACCCGTTAACAGTATCTGAAACCAGCGTAAAGGCTCCACCCGTGCTTAAATTGAGTTGAACATCAATGTAGTTCCCTGTGCCCAGCGTTGAGTCAACTTTGAAAATACCGTTTACCGAACTTGGCAAG
>JAYTBG010000123.1:0-1970 GCA_043737055.1 Chitinophagaceae bacterium
TGAAGTGCAGGAAATCTGGCAAGAAGGGGTGCTCAACGAAAAGAAAATTGAAAACGGCACCAAGGGAATATCCTATCCTCTGGAAGGCACCACACATGACGGGCAAAGAGTGCGCATCGTATTTGCGCCAAAGGGGGATCAGTTGGTAGTGGTAACAGTTATTGATCTGGAACGGGAATGGCCTTGTGATTGCAGATGAGTTTAGAATTTCCTGGTTAGTATTTCCTATAATACATTTTTTATATGTAACGGTACATGCCATTCCCTGTCAAATTGTTTAGCGTTTACATCGCTACACTTCGTGAAACCCATAAACAGTCAACGATGTTTTTTCTTACCGACCTTACGTTCTTAAAACCTTGTGAACCTTTCCTAGCTAAGAATCCCTTTCTAAATTTTTCTTATTTAATTTTGATCTCCCAACTGCTAAGCCAGGTTATGGGATAAAAGAACAAGTCGATGAAAATAAAATCTTTGCTGGCAAAACCTTTTGCCACCTACATAGCAAAACAGGTTAAAAAAGGGATGGGTACTGCAGTGGCAGACCAGCAGCAACTGTTTGTACAATTATTAAAAACCGGGGTAAAAACAGAATTTGGTAAGGATCATGATTTTGCTCAGATAAAGAATCATGAAGATTTTGTACAGCGTGTGCCGGTTAGAGACTATGAGGCCTTTAAACCGTACATCGAAAAAATTAAAAACGGAAAACATAACATCCTTTGGAAAGGTGTGCCGCTATATTTTGCAAAAACCAGCGGCACAACAAGCGGTGTAAAGTATATCCCTATCACCAAAGATTCCATCTTGAACCACATCAACACTGCCCGCAATGCATTGCTCTGCTACATGGTAGAGAGTGGCAACCACGCTTTTGCAGATGGCAAACTTATTTTTTTAAGCGGATCACCTGTATTAGAAAGAGTGGGAGACACGCCCACCGGGAGATTGAGTGGCATCGTCAATCATCATATCCCCAAATATTTAAGGGCTAACCAACTGCCCTCTTTTGAAACCAACTGCATTGAAGACTGGGAAGAAAAATTAGACAAAATTGTAGCTGAGACAATCAATGAGAATATGACCCTTATCAGCGGCATACCTCCGTGGATGCAGATGTACTTTGACAGGCTCGAAGAAAAGTCGGGTAAAAAAATAGGAGACCTTTTTCCTAATTTTAGTGTGATGGTGCAGGGAGGCGTAAATTATGAGCCTTACAAAAGCAAACTAACGGAGAGCATTGGCCGCAATATAGATACCATTGAACTTTTTCCGGCAAGTGAAGGATTCTTTGCATTCCAGGATTCGCAAAAAGAGCCAGGCATGTTGCTTAATACCAACAGCGGAATCTTTTTTGAATTTATTCCGGTAGCAGAAATAAACAATACCGCTACCACACGACTGACGCTAAAAGACGTAAAAGTGGGAGAGAATTATGCACTCATTATTACGAGCAATGCGGGCCTCTGGGCCTACAATCTTGGCGATACCATAAAGTTTTTGTCTACTAATCCGTATCGTCTTGTAGTCACTGGGAGAATCAAACATTTTATTTCTGCTTTTGGGGAGCATGTTATTGGAGAAGAAGTGGAGGCTGCGATGTTGGCAAGCACAACATCAGCCAATTTGCATATCAAGGAATTTACTGTAGCCCCGTTTATTTCTCAAACAGGTGAAAAAAGTTACCATGAGTGGTTTATTGAGTTTGAACAAGCGCCTGCCGACCTTACTTCTTTTGCAAAACAACTGGACGATAGCCTACGCAAAAAAAACGTTTACTATGATGACCTCATTGCAGGTAATATTTTGTCGCCGCTAAAAATTACGCCCATACAAAAAAGTGGGTTTGTAAATTATATGAAACACATTGGCAAACTCGGCGGGCAAAATAAAGTCCCCCGGTTGAGTAATGATAGGGTTATTGCAGATGGGCTTGGTGCTTTTGCCACGTTGGAGGAGTGAGGTAAAAA
>JAYTBG010000124.1:0-5004 GCA_043737055.1 Chitinophagaceae bacterium
ACAGCCAAATCTTTCTTCAAAATAAACTAAACTTTCTTAGCTCATCCCAAAGACTTTAATGACCCGTTTTTTAAGAACTCTTTTCCCGTTTTTTAAATGGGAGTGCAAATGTAGCGGGCGGTAGCTTACCCACCAAATTTTTATAATTTTTTTTGAAAGAAAGTTTTGTTAATCCGCTGTCCTTAAACCTACTAAGAGGCTGCAAGGCAATGCAGGCAGCACTTTTGAACGAGAGGCGCCACAAATTAAATCCTGTTTAAAAGTTATCTACAAAGTTTATAAGCGAAAAGACACGGCCTCCGATCAACCTAATTAAGCATTGAGAGTAACAAATGGGAATTTCGATAGCCGCAAAAATCATTAACTACAGAATGAGTTAGACATTACTCCGTGCTTTCCATTTTTTCTTTGCAGTAAGGTAGTCTAAGAAGTAAATAACTCTTACCGAGAGGCTATTGAATTGCTTGCCGGTGACAGTATTTTCAAGGTTTTTTAAATAGTTCTCTTGAAACCTGCGTTCAAAATCTTCTCCTATACCCTTCCAAACGACACTAAAGAAACTCCCCTGTGCAAACTGCCAGTTGTACACCATATCTACACTAAAGAAATTATAGTTTTGATTCACATTGCCTGTGAAAGGGGTGACAGGGGTTTGAAGGTTTCCATCATTGTCCAATTCATAAAACTGCCTCGGGTTCACCTTACTCCAATAATGCCTTACACGTACTGTCACACCCATTCTATTGGTAAAATTGTATTTTAAACCCAGCACATTCTCAACACGATTCACATTTCTCCTACTAAAGATAATAGTGTCAGGCAGTGAGACAGATGCAGCGGATATGTTAGCTGCCCAACCAGGCTGGTTTTTGACATCTGCGATACTTGTAGCCAGATCCACAGAAAATTTTGTATTAAAACGCAACTTCACCGTGCTACCGACATCGAGGCTTTTTCTTTTAAATACCCCCCCAGTTGAGGGATTGAAATAGCTTCTCCAAGAAACTTTCTTTGCAGAGTTGCTTTCATACCATACGTTCAGGCTTTGGCTGCCTTTATTTCTAAAAACCCGACCAGGACTGCGGGGTTCGTAAAAGTCGTTGTACTTCTCATTTATGGAGAGATTGAAACCAACCCGCCATAACTTCTTTGATTGAGCATTAGCATTGACTCTATAGCCCATGTTTTGATACATTAATTCCTTACGCTTTTGCAAGTCTATTGGGGTAACCAACCGATTATACCAAAAAGTTGTATTGAGACGTATCTGATTATACCAATGCCTCGGTTTGATCCAGTTATATCCGGCCCACAGACCTTCTTCCATAAAATTGTTATTGGTAAAATAACCAAGATCACTTTTATCATACTTGGCATTATATAGCTCCTGGTATACATTAAAGTTGAACCGGCCACTTGTTTTACCAAAATAAATGGTATGCCCGTAACCAGTCTTTGATTTCTGAGTGCCGTCTATAATATTACTCACACTCACATTGCCGCCAAGATTCCAGGTATTTTTCTTGTCGTTAAAGTCAAAAAGTCCAGAAGTGACATTTGCATCATAGGCGGTACCACTGCGCCACACATTGGTGTTCACCAATGAAATGCTGCTGTTGCGGGGAAGACTTTGGTTTAAAACGAAAACGTTGTAGTTAGTGAGCGGCATGGATTCTTCTTTATGCTTTTGCCCGCTAGTAACGTCCTGAAAGGTGGTGAACTGGGCCTGGGTTAATGCATTAAGGACTCCAACTCCCAATCCTTTTTGGGTACGCCCACTAATCTTGGTCGCATTGATAATTTTTGCCTGACCAGGATCCTCTGTAATGGTTTCATTTGCGGGAGCATTTAGTCGCTTTTTATATACAGGATCTATTCCGATACGGCGGCTGTAAAAAAGATTTCCTTTATTAAACAACTCGGTACCCTCTGTGAAAAAAGCCCGATTTTCATCAAATCGCTGTTCGAAAGGGGTTAGGTTCAAAATCCTGTTATCAGTTTGCACCTGGCCGAAATCAGGGATCAGGGTCATGTCCAAGGTAAATGCCTGGTTAATTCCGTATTTCACATCCATACCGCCATTCACGGTGGCGGTAGTTTTTTTTGTGCCGGGCGCCGCAGAACCATCGTTATTGAGGTAGGTAGAAAAGTAAGGGGAAAACTGCAACCTTAGCGGCGGCTTTATATTTTTCAAACCTGTGAGGGTACCTTCCTGGGTAAGAAAGCCATTAATGTTGAAATCCACTGGTTGCCAAAATAATTGCTGGCCGCTTTTTTGCCGGCGGCGGATGATATTCAAGCCCCAGTCCTGCACATCTTTATTTCCAAACCTGATAGCAGAATACGGTATAAACATTTCAAAACTCCAACCATCTGCATTAATTTTAGAGGCACTTTCCCATACTGCATTCCATCCAAAGTCTTCATTATCAGGTGAGATTTTGGCGTCAAATTGTTCACCGAGTGGTGTCGTAAAATATTCAAATCCATTTTGCTTATCAAAATAGGTGTCAAAAACAATTCCCACAAAATCATTGTTCCCAAACCCGTCCCTGCCTACCAGTTCAGCGGCAATACTATCTTTGTTTTGTTCGTGAACATATCCCCCAACAAAAATGCCTTCATTGTTATATAACATGTAAATCTGCGTGGCATTAAAAGGGAACTCCTTTTTAAAAGGAACTGGTCGGGCCTCTACAAAGCTGTCAGCTACCTGAGCAGTTTTCCAAACCGGCTCGTTTAATACACCATCAATTTTAATGCTTCCTTCAAACCTTTGGGCATTAAGGGTCCTTACGGGTTTTGGCTGTGCTAGGGCAATTAAAGTGCTGCAGATACCCGCAAAAAGCAGGCTCGGTAGTCTGAAAATCATGGCTAATTACTTGAAGTACGAAAGTATTAATAGTCCACTACCAATCTCTACCGCTTATCATATCATAATTTGATTAAGATCTCTTTAACAGCTTCATTGCTAGATGTCCACGGGCTTGAATTATGAGGATCAATGAAAGCCAGATCTGTTGAAAGAACGATCAGGGGCTTAGCAATATCAGAGATTTTTACTCTTTCTAGACAATTATTCTTCCTTATCTTTTTGAAATTTTTTGAACACGTCGAGCTTAAACTGAACAGTGCCATCGTTGCCTGTTTGTCCACGCAAAAATATACTTCGCCCACCTTTATTTTCTACACCAATATTTTCGGGAATGTAGTCTTCATCCCGTTTCTTCAAATTGTTAAACGGCACCTGAACGCTTACGTCGGTCTTGCCCTTGGGGCTATACAAACCTTCAACAAAAAAACTCAGCACCGAACTTTGTATTTCCATTCGAGGTATAGTTATCTCGCCCCGGTTGATAGTCAGCTTGTTTTTTAGCTCTGCAAATTCAATGGTATTAAAGTCTCTATTTTTAAAAACGAACTTCTGAATTTTCTTGATAGGCTCAAAATTATTAAGTGCTCCTTTTCGTAAGGAAAAGCTAATGTCTCCCCGGGATGATGCAGGAAGTACTTTTCCCTCGCTATTCAAATCAATTTGAACATCTGCATCGGTAGTGAGCCTACCTTTTAAATTTTTGTCCGTAATACCATCTTGTCCAAAATTTTCGAAAGCATAAAACACTTTTTCGACGTTTACGTTTTGCATTGCCGCCTTCAGGCTCGCCTGGTGCCTCCCACTTTGTACATTTACCAGCTGCCCACTCATCTGCATGGCGCCATCAGCAAGACTCATATTAACCCTGTCTAAAACATACCTGTCCTGCAATACCGTTATCCTTGCATCCAATTTAGCAGCGTTCAGTTTTTTGTATAGAAGGCGATCTGCCTTTAACTCTACGTGTATGCGGCTTCTTTCTAAGAGCTCATCTATTTGCGAAGCCATTTTATTAAAACTTTTGCTATCAGCAGTGGCTCTTTTTTTGGGTGACTGAAGTAAGAATGTAAAAGGAGCCAGGTTTAGCTCCGGCGAGTAAATGTTGTAATCGATAGCAACCTTATTCGGTTCAGAACTGATTAGCGTAAGTACATTGTTAGCGATACCATTCATTATAATATCGTTGCCCAACACCTTGCAGTGTAAGTTTTCAATGGCCACATTACTGTTTTTAAAACTCAACTTACCATTTACTTCGGTTAACTCTACGCCGCGGGGGGCGTACAAAACCTTGCCTTTGGAAATATTAATGGCGCCGTTTAAAAAAGAGTTGGTATTATTATTTCTTTCAATGGGCCCTTTGTAGGTGAGCAAGACATCTGCATTACCTGCCATAAGCTGCAAATTTTGTGTTTGCAACAAGTCGTTAAGGTCTTTTAAAGGGAAGGCTGAGTGCAGGTCGCAGGTCAACTGCGGCTTTTGCAAATCCAAAATTTCTATGTCACCAGAGGTAATTTTTAGGCCGTGCCATTCGCCTTTAAAATCGCTGATGCTTATTACCGAGTTCGGGTCTTTACGAGGCAGGCCTGCCTTCACCTCGTTTTTGTAATAACCGGTAAAAGACGCATGGTCAAAATCCATGAAGTTGGTTTTGAGTGTAGCGTCCTTCACTACCCATCTCACAAGTATGTAAGGTTCACCACCGCGTAGCGGACCGTATAGTTCCGCTTCAGCATTTATCGGGCTGCTCAAAGACACGATTGACAGCGATGTATCTATGCGCCCCGGCAGCAGTTTTTTTACATTGCCATAAACAACTTTCTCGGTCTTTACTTTGAGTGTAAAGCCGGGATTTTTTTGACCAAGATCGAAGGTACCGGTAAGGTTGAACGGCTGCCCGGATAACTTCACCGTAATATTTGCGAAGCTTAAGGATTGAGATTTCTTACCGTAGCGGAGCTCAAACCTGCCAACAAAGCCAGCATTCTTAAGAAATGTACCTTTAGGCACGTTAAAAGCAAGGCTTTTTACAAGCATATCTATCCTTGTGTCCATCACCATATCGTCCCCATCATCATCAAGCGAAACCTTTAAATTTTCTATCACAAAATCGTGGTACTTTTCTCGTT
>JAYTBG010000125.1:0-11703 GCA_043737055.1 Chitinophagaceae bacterium
TGCTATTAAATATAGCAACGACCAGGATCTAATTGAAGCAAGTTTTTACAATGTAGATGGCAGACATGTATTGATAGAAATAAGCGACGAAGGTGTGGGCATACCGGAGGAACATATTCCCCGCATCTTTGAAAGATTCTACCGCACCGATCTGGCCCGCAGTCGCAAGGAAGGTGGAAGCGGGCTCGGCCTCGCCATCTGCAAACACATTGTAGAAGCTCATGGCCAGAATATTCATGTGCGCAGTAAGTTAGACGTAGGCACCAGTATTGGTTTTAGTTTGCCATCGAAAAGTGATTAAGGGTTTTTAAAAACCAGACTTTTTTCGGAACATTGATATGCACAATCTAAGGTGAAGAGTGGATGTTGATGTACGAAACAAACTGATAGATCATCCTTATAAAAAAAGGCCGCCACAAGCAAAAATATGTTGCAGCAGCCTGGTGCAGCCTAAGCTACTGTTTTCATAGGGGGTAATATGTTTTATGCCTGCTTATTTCCCTTCCATTTATCCATCGCACACTTCATCAAAAATGACACGATAAAACTTACAGCAGCACCAGTGGCAGCAAGCACAACCGTTTTAATAAGGTCACCGCTGCTGATGTTGGTAAGAAAGATAACCAGCATACCTCCCAGCGTACCCTTCCTGGCGTGCACGTTATAGATTGAATGTTCCATACTCATTTTTTTAAATTGTATAATGATTAGGTAAAGCAAAAAAGAGGGTGCCACTTAATACTTACAAGAGCTTATGTTATCTTGCTCGCTCTACGACACCCATCTTATGTTCATCAAAGTAGAAACCCCAATGAACGTTGGACTCTTAACACGCATTTGTAAGAATGCTATCAACCATTCCCCATTGACCATTCACTTTGAACATTCACCATTCACCTTCGGCCTTTCATTTTTCACCTTTCACCTTTGACCATCTTTCACCTTTTGCCTTTCACCACCTTTAACCTTTCACCTTTGACCACCTTTCACCCCCCTACACTCCACTCACTTTCACTATCGCCAGTGGATTAAACGCACCGTTTTTTAGTGGGTACATAGTGCCATTTACCTCTTGGTAAAATTCTATTCCCAGCAGAAGAAAGAGTGGCTGGGTACTGTTGGCTGGTACGTTGTTGGTAAGTGTCAAAATACCAGTAGCGACGCTGTTCCACGGCAATACCGCACTGCTGTTTACTTCCACTTCGTACACGTTTTCTTCAAAGTCTACGGCAGCACCTGCACTGTTGATCTTGAAATGGGTACTACCACCACCGGCGCTAATCATATTGATGGGTATAAACGCCTCTAACACAATCTCCATAGCGCCGGTTACACGATTAATGGTTGCTGTATACGGAGCATAGAGCGTTGTTCCGAGTTTGCCCTCCAGGTTAAACTCAAAACCTTCCAGTAATTCGGCTTCACCGTCTATTACATTGCGCAGGCCGCGGTCATTGGTAGCATCGGCCTTTATGACCCTCATAAACTCTTTAGTGAGTCTGCTTACCATCTTGCTATCGGAGGCATTTTGAGTGAGTGCTCGCACACTGGTGCGAAGCAGTTTGCCGGCACGCCCAGCTCTGCCAAACTCCTGTCCGTTTTCTCTGGTTCGTTGAAAAGCAGGATCATTGGCAATCCGGTCGCCTGTGATGCCACCTTTTTCACGCACTAGATATCCCTCCTTTCCTTTATAAAAAGTGAGATTACCGATGGTTCCTTTAATGGGGATGATCCCCGATTGTTTTGCCATTTTAATGGTATTAAATGTTTACAATAGAATGTTCAGGCACATCCCTTAAAGCCTCACATCATGATGTTCTACAATTGTTATTTTCAGATTGGCCACCGTTCACAACGAACAGACGAATGAGCCATTGCACTTTTTACGCTTGTGAACACAAATCTATCCGCCTAATTTTCCATTGTAAAACCTATTGGCCGTTTTGACCGTTACCAGCAATAATTGTCCGATATGCCGCCGAATAAAGTACCCGACAGAATTATCGTACACAGCAAAGACGTTGAAAATATTACCGGCTTAAGTGAGCGGTCGGCCAGGAGATTATTGGAAACGATTAGGAAAAGGCTGGGCAAGCCAAAGCATGCTTTCGTAACACTGTACGACTTTTGCTGGCACACTACTATTGAAGAACACCTAGTAAGGGAATACCTGAAATTTTAGAAAGCTGGACTTGTTACCTAAAAAACTAATTGCATAAAAGCTCACCAACACATCGCTCACAATGTGAAATACTCGTAGCTCATATTTCAGCATTTACATTTAATGAATTTATTACTCCATTCAAGTTGTTGTCCTTAAAAACCTCGGTAACGACTGGCCCTGCACACTATCAAATATTCAAAATTCGATTTTTGCAAATAATCATTTCATTAAAACATCCCGCAAAATTTGGATTTGAAATATATTACATTATTTTAGAGCCTAATAAATTACCGAAACAAAACCCAATCGCTTTGCTGAGATTTTTAATTTCAGAATCCCTGAGGAGAATGAATTCCAATGGTCAGGTAATCCCTGGCTTCAGTTTTTTACCCGGCCTAAACTAACAACACAGAGTTTTCCTCAGTGCACAGTAGCAACTCTTTTCCCAAGGCCTTTTTAAGCATGTGAATCTTTACCACCACATCAGGTGTAAGCATTGTTGTTGCCCAATCGTGCACGCCTCACTGTGTCAGTTTTTAAAATGCATTTCATCACCTAAAGAATCATATGCGAACATTACACATTTACTTATTTTTTCAACTGGCTGCAGCGGTCTGCTTGGCCCAACCTGCATCAATCAAAATTGTACCGGCCACCACTGAGTTAAAAGTTCCATTAACACCACCAGGCAGAACTGTCATCGAACCTGTAACTATTGAGTTCGAATTAACAGGCACACTTTCCGGAGCCAGGAAAGACACCACGATTCGTTTCAAACTCAGCAACCGAACCAAGGACAACAAACCATTTCTATTGGATTCGGTATTAATGCTACAGGCTACGGAATGGCCAGGGGAAGGCCTATCCACCAAAATAAAGCGGGACTTATACCTGAAGCATGCGGCAGTTAAAAGTCAAAATTTTGACGAAAGCGCCGATATTTTAATTCAGTCACAACCACAGGAGGTTCAAACTATTCGGTTTTTATCTTCGGTAACAAACAAATCAGCGAAAACGGATACAACAAAAAAAGCGGAGTCTGCACCTGCTGACAGCTTTAACTACAACAAATCATTCGGCTATAACAATTATGAAAAATTATTCGAACTTTCGGTTAAGCGCTCCGCCACAAAGGCGGAAATTAAAATATGCAGCGATGAAGAGGACTCTGCTACAAACACTTGCCATGTAAGGGTGCTACCAGCCGAGATACCCCTTGAATTATTTTCCACCACCATAAGCTCCCTTTTACAAAAATTTACGGTACCTGGAAGTGGCTTCGATAAATTTAAATTGGCTCCCAAAATTGAAGAACTATTTGCCGGCTACGAAGAATACAAAGAGAAACAAAAACCCAAAGTACCGACTGAAGGAGACAACCAACTTGCCGTCATCACCAAACAACTCGAGGAGCTTTTTCAGGAAAAATCAAACAACAAAGCGATTGGGTATTTTAAGCTCGCCAATACAAGGGTATCCATAAAGAATGATACAAAGGGTGCGACGATTAAAGAGAAATCGCTGAAAATAGAAAGTGTCGAAATTGTATTAGCCAGTGGAGCTATAAGAAAAAATGGAATCAAAGTGATAACAGAAGATGGTGCTGTCTACAGAAACCGACTTGCCCCAATAACGCTGTACAGGCTCGACCAAAGAAAATCTGACCAGCTATTCGTTGATGACAACAGGCCGGAAAAGACCGGATTTTACATAGAACTAGGAGATGTCCTTAACTATATTTATAATGGAAAGTTTAGTTATCCGGCAGAAGGGATCGTTCACTTGACCCCAGCAAAGCCATCCGATACGCTGTATGTGGGTTCCACCATAAGCGATTTATTAGACGTAGCTATATACTCTGATTTACTGGCCCTCTTAGGGAGAAAACCCAATGGTATTATCCAGACGCAGGCCACAGGCACATTCATAACAAATACCGGTACCCCCTTTCGCAACCTGGATATCATACCGCACAATTTTGTAAAAGCGCACTTTCGTTTATCAAAGTACGATAGCAGGTTTGCTCAACTGGATAGTTCCAATTTCAGGGATAAATCGCTGGACACTGTCAGCCGCTTATACCTCCACCAGATTGCATTTTTACAGGCCGGCCTCAAAACAAATCTGCTGCGCATCGGTATCGGAAACAATCAACAGGTATTTATAAATGCGGGAGCAGAAATCAACCTCACCAATGCCGACAGCTTATTTAATAAAGATTTGGTATCCATTAATTATTATCCTGAAATCGAATATACCATTAGCAGGCTGGAAAACTTTGGCTTAGAAGCCTCTCTCAGATATATCTACCAGGCGGTTTCAAAAAATTCACCATTTAAAAATCAGGAGATCACCAGGATTTTAAATCCGCAGGTAGTCATTTATTACTATCCATTTACCAATCCTAACAACCGGATTTATGTTCGCTATGCACATTTCGCACAAAGGAAGGATGCTAAAGACAACTATCCACAATTTCAATTTGGTTTCAAAACAAATCTTTTTGGCAACAAAAATAAATCAGACTAAAAATCTCAGAAAAAGTATGGCTAACGATACATCAAAAGCAGCGTCTGGCAGGGGTTTCTTTTATTGGCCACTGCTCATACTAAGAGCTCTTTTATTCCCTTTATACAAAATACCTTTTGTCTTGGTAATGATTGCCCTCGGTTATTATGCGCTTTGTATAAATGACCAGGGGCAAGATATGATGGCATCATTTACCGCAAAAAGCATTTTCGCTGGTATCAAACAGGGCGACTTCTACCTGGCATTGTTCGACCTCTTTCTTGTTTGTTGGGCAATTTCTATTTGGAATGTTTCCCGGGTATTATTGGCTGCGGCTAACTTCAACAGGCTGGTGGCAAAAGAGATAGAAGGTCCTCAACTGCAGCTGGCGGGTATCATGCCCATCATAAAAGGCAACCAATGGGTGGTGGCTGCTGTGGATGATGGCTACAAAAAAGCAATCAGTGTGATGATTAAATGGACGCCAAGGATATTGGCCATGCTACCCTACCTCATTTTCATCAAGGGTTACCGGGATCAGAACAAGGCCTTCAACGGGGAACATTGGGAGAACATTTGGACAATTATAGTCATTGCCATCTTACACATGCTCTACTTCATTTACAGATTCAAGCTTTGGGAAATTTTATTGAAACGACCCTCGGGCAATACAGTTGCAAAGAAAAAAGCTGCATATGATCTGGAAGAAGAAAAGAATTTCGTCAAGTCATTAAAAAAGGGAGGAGTGTTGATCAACAGCATCCTAACGGTTGTGATGACCATCATCATGTATGTGTATGCCTTGAACGCAGCAGAGGCTTCACCAAATGCAACCGGAAAGCCAGGACTTATTATCCTTACGGCATTCACCGTCTATACGTTGGTGGGTCTGCTCTTTAACCTACTCATCAATAGATTTAAGATCCCCATCTTCTTTCTTTTGGTTGCGTTGGCCATTTTTTCCTTTAGCAAATGGAATAACAACCATACAGTGCAAACGCTTGGTAGCGTGGCAGACAGAGCAATGATTGATGCCAGGAATCAACTGGAGGATACAACATACTTCGACTATTGGCTTCGGAAGAAAATGGCAGACGGCATATTTTCAAAAGATTCTTCGACTATTTTCATCGTGGCCGCGGAGGGCGGGGGTATTAGAAATTGCTATTGGACTTATAAAGTGCTCAGCCAGTTACAAAAGCTGGATACTGCTTTTTATGCTAAAACCTTTGCCGTTACAGGTGTTTCAGGGGGCAGCATTGGCCTTGGCTTCTATTACAATTATCTTTATTACCACGATGCCTTAGTCGAAAAACCATTTTTTCAACTTCAAAGCGGCTCCTCCAAATTAGACAGCATTTGCAGTGCAGACTATCTATCTAGGGTCACTTTCGGCTTTCTATTTCCAGACTACATTCAGCGGTTTCTTCCATTTCCCATTAACAGTTGGGATAGAAGTAAATACCTGGCCAACAGTTTTGATGACGGTTTTTCAAGCTACACGGAAAACAAATCCCTCCATTTTCTAAGCAATAATTTTTTAAAGCCTTGGTCTGATACCAACACGGCCTACCGCTACCCTGCTATCTTATTCAACACCATCTTCAACGAAGCGGGCAAAAAAGCCATCTATAGCCCCTTTAAACTTTCCAACAGGTACTATGCAGATGCAATGGACATACTAGCCGAAACAAATCGCTCGGTGCCAATGAAGGAAGCTATGGTATCATCAGCACGTTTCCCCATTCTAACGGCTCCGGGTCTGCTGTGGCGCAACACCGTGCCATCAGATAGCTCCAAAAGAGACAGTATAAAACTCGGACATATAAGTGATGGTGGCGGTTTCGAAAATACGGGTATACAAACAGCCGAACAAACGGCGATGATGCTCCAACAAAGATTGCTGGATAAAAAAATATTTAACCTAAAAGTTAAGATCATCTATATAGGAACCGGCATCGATTCCATTGAAATTGCAGACGTAAACCCCTACCAATACAAGCGTGGAAATGCAATCAATAAAAGTTACGAGATTGCCTGGCTCAATGGTGCCACCCAAACCTTGTTTGGATGGATCAGAAGCGCACACAACATATCGGTACGCTTGAATCCCGAAATGAAACTGCTTCAGTTTGGCCTCAGTACAAAATCAAAGCAGAACGACCACAGACTTCCCTTGGGCTGGTTTTTATCAGATACGTCAAGGCGTATCATGAGCGCCCAGGCAGATACAGGTACCTGCAATGAGATACTGAAAAAAAGTTATGACAATTTTAAAACCTTAAAAAAAGGAGCAGCGCTGGCAGAATCATTTGTTGATTTGCCCTAGAAACCCAAAACGGGACTAAAAAACTAGGCTGCGCTACACGAATACCATGGCCCTGGCTTCGACGAGCAATCATAATGTAAAAAGGCTTTTGTAAAACAGCAAAAAAGCCCTTCACGGGGCTTGTTGTTAAAGGTAATTTTCAATTTTAAAATCTCTTAACTTGACAGGTGTTCTTAATGTGTCTGTTTTTGTAATGTACCTTTCCTTACTCTCTGAATTATGTTTATCAAAAGTATTGACTAAAACATTCTTCAATACAAAAATTTCATTTTCATAATAAAACCTAAAATCTTTTTGATAGTAATATCTTGAACCATACTCAATAGAAATTTCAAAACCATAATCAGTTTCTTTAATCCAATTTACTGCAAATCCTTGAATGGCTTCCTGTGTAGGAATTTGAATTTTGTCTTTGATTAATTGCCCTTTTTGAATTGATAATTCTCTGCTATTTGTGCTATCAATTCTGACATCTAAGAGATTAACATTGCCCTTTTTTAAATGAATAATTGTTGTGTCATTTCTAAAAATGAGGTTCATTTCTTTGCTGCTATTATTTGCTTCCGAATTCTGATAGGTGGTATCGGCCAATAATGGACTAGATTGATTATTACTACTGTTATTACAAGAAATGAGAAATAAAAATGTTAAACAATATATTCTCATGTTACTCTTTGATTGTTTTCCAAAAAATAGTGTTGCCAAAACTTGCAGTAGCATCTAAAGAATTGCTTACTCGCACTCCTGTGGAGTACATAAAACCAACCCAAGGAACGCTTGAAGAAGGCATCTTCCAATTTGCCATATTTTCAAATACAGGTGCCGGGAAACTATAAGATTTGCCATGATACTTAGTTGAACTACCTATCGTGTTTGTGATGGAGTTTTTATAGTTTGAATAAATGCTGGCTTCTATATAGATTGAGCGATATTCTTCAAATTTATTATGTGGGGTACCGTTCGGAGAATTTAAACCCCAAGCAAGAAAGTCTATACCATCCCATTTCGTTGCACCATTAGTAAAATCTCTACCCTCTAAAACTGAATAAAGCGCAGCTTGCATACTAAATTCAGCGTTTTTCTTATACTCTGTAGAATTACCTCCATCTATAAATCCAAAAATACCCTCGGTTCGTAATGCCTCGCCGATAGTTTTATTTTTTGCATTTGCTATATTCCTAATTGCTAATCCAATACCAAATGATTCTTGCCAACTGCCGCTGCTTTCAGCCCCTGACTCAATAGCAATTGTATTTGCAAACTGATTTAAAACTGAATTAGGGACACTTAACTCCCTTGCATTCTTAAATGTACCATCTGCATTTTTTCGATCAGCTATGTATGCTTTATCATCAACTTTATTATCTGAACCTAAATGATTCCCTTGTCTATCATAGTAATCTCCGTCAAGAGCTCCATCAGGGTCGACCCTGCTTATCGGATTATTCTGGCAAAAATTGTAAGGTGAAACCCAGTCTCTCAAGTGAGCCATAGGGTCAGGTGCTTGCCATCTGCCTATTTGCTGGTCATAATTTCTTGCGCCAAAATCATAAGTTTCCAATCCACTACCATCACTAAACTCCAGCCTCTGCTCTTCCTTCCCACTATATTTAAGCCTATTAGTTATTACCCCCGCAGCTTTTGAAGATATTCCCGCCATCGTTAACCCGAATGGATAATAATGAGTCTCTTCCAAAATAGGTCCTGGCTTATGAATCACTTGCAGATTGTCAAATAACACATCGAGATTACTTTCATTGCTTACATAAACAAATATATAGCCATTTTTAGGGACGGAGATGTCTTGTAACTTGGCATCTGCATACCAATGATCTTTCACTGTACCGCTACTACCAACCCTACTGGCATTTCCTCCTGCATATTTAAACTGCTCATCAAGAAAAATATAGTTTATGTAAGCCTTGGGTATGGTGTTATTTGTTTCGCTGGTATTTCCACGAAAAAAACTATTTGGCACTATACCGTTATTGATTGTATTTAAAGTGGTTGCGGAAATACCTTTACTGGCGGCTGCATTGGCTGGAGCTAACAACATTGTTGTCATTAAACCTAATAGGTCAATTGTTTGCGCGGCAGGAGAAGTTGGCGGTAATGTAGCAGTATTTAAAAAATATGATTTGCCAAAAATATCAATCTTATCTCCCGCCATTACTTTTATCATAAACTCCAAACCAGTTTTATTTGTAGTGGCATTTAGCTTATACAACTTGCTGCTCCCATCGGTTTGAGTTGGTGTAGATGCTACGGGATACTTATCGTTAGGAGGGAAAATGGGCGTTGTATTTGATGAAGGACTGGAATTGTTGTTATAATACAATTTGGAATTTCCTGCACTCTCCGGCAGCCAGGAAGGGATAAATTGCCCGGGGCCAGTTTCTGAAAAAACTTTTGTATTGTCAATATTATAAAATTGTTTTTCATGATTAATCATGCTATTGGTGCTGGCATCAAAAGTCCCCTCAAGTGTTGCAGCCGGATAACTGATAGTTTGCTCCTCATCCGTAAGTACCATCCGCACATTGCCTAAATGATCTTTGAGCATATAGTCAAAAGCAAAACCAGTTAGTGTATGAGGAGAAGCTGTGTTGTTATACAATGCCCTTATCCTGCCTTCTTCGTGGCCGGTAAACTGTATTTTGTTGCTGTAGATCTGAGGATAACCAGGACCCTTCGATTCATATACCGAACCACCAATATAATCTGTTGTGGTAACCATCCCTGAGGTCCGGTCATTCACCACTTTCTGTAATTTATTTCCCGTTCCATCATAGAGGTAGTTTATAAAGCCCTTTGATCTGGATCCTTGGGGGTCGGTTACCCCAATTCTCACTGGAAGATTTAAATGATTGTAGGAGATGACTCCATTACCGAATGGTACATCCAAACCAAGTCCCTGGGCACCGAATACGGAAAAATTTCGCAGCCCCTTATTGTAATCCGTTATCAGGTTACCATTCAGGTCGTAACCATAGTCCGTAGCTGCAGGATCATAGGTACCATTTTCATCTTCAAAATCCCCAAGCTTGTTATTGGCAACGCCGAGGTCCTCTACCGCCTTTAACTTATTGCTGTTGGGAAAAAAGCTGTACTTTAAATCATCTATGGTTACACTTCCTCCCGGCTTCCACCCCCGGTGTCCCATGAGTTTAATATTGCTGTTGTAATCGTAAGCAGATGCGTCATCGGCTCCGGAGTTGCCCATTCTAGTTGTAAAATCCATTTCAGCATCGTTCCATGCACCACTGCTATTAAGCTGAACAAAATTGCCTTTTAGCAACCTGTTTGCTGCATCGTAGCTGTAGTCAAATTTTCTGTTTACCTTATCACCAACGCTGCGCCATACAGCTCCGCTAATGTTGCCATTGTATTGCTGAGCAGTAAAATTATTTCCGCCCTGGTTACCTGGTTTGTCGTACCCGAGCTCAAAACCAAACCACTGATCTCCCGGCATGGTGCTGCCGGTTAAAAAATTTCTGTTGGTACCCAGCAGCCAGCCGCGGATATTATAATCGTAACTGAGGTTAGCCAGTGAGTTGTTTGTTCCTGACTTTTTGCCGAGGGTTTTTGTTTTTAGTTGCCCAAGTGCATTGTACTGCATAGTAGCAGTTGTTTTGTAAGCCGGGACAGTAATAATGCTACCCTGCGTAATGCGCTTTGTTATTTCTGTTTGCCTACCAAGGTCATCGTATATATAACGGGTACTGGTAACAAGAGGTGTTGAAGAGTTCGTTGAGAGGTGCTGCTTATGCGTTGTCATTAAAACCTGTCCGATCCAGGAGTATTGAGTAGTAATAATATCTGCACCACCTAAATGGTTAGTAGACTTTGTTTGAATTGGCCTACCCTTATCATCGTAATGAATAACAGTGTACAGATACGTAGGATAATCCGGGGCACTGGCAGAATAGCGGCTAAGCGAACCAGTAACCATCCCTCGGGTAGCAGTGGTGGGTGAAATAGGTTGGGCATAAGGATATGCCGTGTTTGATGGTTGGGCAAATTCATTTGCACCGTAAGAAACCTCTGAAGTTACGAAGCTGCCAAACCCTATTTGAAAAGGTACATTGGTGGCCCAGGCATAATCATCATAGTAAGTTTCTGTTTGTATCACAGGGCCATATTCAGAAATTTCTGAAATTCCATACGCATTAAAATAGGTATTAATATTCGCAGGGTCTGCAGCCATAGTAGAGGCAGCGAAATTTTTGGTTAGCATTGTTGCCCCGCTAGCAAATCCCAACCCATCAGACAAGGCCAGCAGAGAAGTGCGGCGTGGGCGGTTCAATTGGTCATATTCGGTGTATAGCCATTGTGCGGGCATACTCACATCACTGGAATAATAGTACTCGGTCATGTTTCCGGTTTGGGTAAGGATCAGCCTATCCCGGTTATCGTAAATCATAAAAACAGGTGCGGCACCGGGCACTTTTTTTATAATCATCCTATTGCGGGAGTCGTATTCGTAGCGGAAGCATCGCTCATTTAGAAAAGGGGTTAAATCCCAATTTGGAGTTGGAGGATCACTCATTTTTTTTACAGCCTCAGGCTGTATTACACAACGAAGGTTATTTAAATCATCGTAAATATAGTATGTACACATCCAGCCTGCATGACCTCTGCCCGTGCCATCATCAGGGCTGGTAAGCTGGGCATCTATAAACACTTTTTTAAGGATTACTTT
>JAYTBG010000126.1:0-4992 GCA_043737055.1 Chitinophagaceae bacterium
TACAGGTAAAAAAATGGCCATAGGCTTGTCAACCAGGGCCCGTGTTATGGCTAATATTGTTAATTTGGATGGTAAACTGGTAGATAAAATAAGCAATGATTTTACCAGCGATCCTTCCCTGCCTTACACTATATCCTCAGGTGAAAACATGCGCATAAATGCAAATGCGTGGACGGAGTATGGCCTTATAATAGCTCGTGTTACAAGCGACAATGGCAAGCACTTTTTTAAAGCCTGGGCTAATTTAAAATACCTGGCTGGTGCTGGCAATGCATATGTTCAATTGTCGGGTTTCCAAACTACGGTAAATGGTGATGCACTTGCGCAGGATAACTATTTGCAAAATACTACAGGCCAGTTGGCATTGGGTTTTGGTGGCATAAGCCTGGCTAATATTGATTTGGACTAGCTAAGAAAAATGGAGAGCCGGGGCTTTGGTGCCAATATTGGTTTTGTGTACGAATACAGACCGCAATACGAAAAATATCTGGCTGCTGACGGAAAGGGGTGGAAGAAAGATGAGAATAAATATAAATGGAAAGTTGGCGTGGCATTGTTGGATATAGGTAGTTTACAATATAAAAAAGACCAACAGCGGAGCGGCTCCTATGCTGCAAGTATAACAGGCAACGAACGTTTTTACCTAAACGAATTGCAAAATATTGATATAGACAATTGCAATGAGTATTTTAAGTCTAAGCCGCAATACTTTAAGCCTTCTGGTACCAATAACGAAACCAGCTATTCGGTAGCGTTACCCTCCACTTTGCAGGTTAATGCTGACTATCATTTTAAAAAGAGTTTTTACCTCAATCTTGCCTAACAAATTTCGTTGGTGAGCAATAGCAGCAAACCATACAATAGTAATTATTATAGCAGTTTTACCTTAACCCCCCGCCTTGAAGGCAAGGCAATTGGTTTTTACCTTCCAATCAACTTCAACATAATAAGCAATCTCAATATTGGGGCATCTTTACGCCTTGGCCCCTTGTTTGTTGGTTCTGGAGTATGATAACATCATTATTATGCTACTCAAAATAGGCCGATTTATTTGTCGGTTTGCGGTTTGGCGGATTGCAAAGAAAAAAAGATTTAAAGGTCGATCTTAATTAAAGTATTATAAATTTTGTTGAGATGTATGCTACAATGAAGCCCTACTTTTTATTTTTTTTATTTTAAAGTTTACTTTATAGCATAAGAGTTTTACAAATGGCCGTAAGGTCTTTTAAAAAAAAAGGCTTTAAAAAATTAATTGAATTGCAATATTTTGTTGGCTTAATATTTACTTAAAGCCTGTCAATTTCCTTTTCTAAAAGCCCTGTCGTTTTAATGATAATTTCGGTTGAAATACCACTTTCCTTTAGAGCTTTTGCTACTTCTATATTCCTTTCCAATTTACCTTCCAATTTACCTTCTAATTTGCCTTCCAATTTGCCTTCCAATTTACCCTCTAATTTACCTTCTAATTTGCCTTCCAATCTTCCTTCTAATTTGCCTTCCAATTTACCTTCTATTATACCTGCTAATCTTCCTTCCAATTTACCTTCATCAAATGCAGTATCCCTGGCATAATCATATACAGCCTTATTATCTCTAAAAATTTTTAAGCTGCTCTCGTAATTATCTAATTCCGCTTGTACAAACCTGGCAAGTTCTGCTTTTTCAAACGCTTGGGTAAAGACTTCGTCTTTAAAGATGGCTGGTATAGTTTGAAAATCTTCTAAATGTTTGATGAAGTACAACCATTTATCCAAACGTGTTTTTAGTTCAGCTTCTTTATGCTTGAAATTTGGCATTTCAAGGTATATGTAAGTAAGCTTATCATAAAAAGTTTTGCCATTATGGTTTTTTAATTTTATTGTATGAACTACTTCACTTTTCTCCGGTTCATTTTCATAATCGTCAAAAGTAAAGTCTAAAATACCTATACAATAAACTGCTTTCAAATTATAGTTCCACCCTCCCTTTTCAGCTTGTTCCCTAATTGGAAAAGTAGAATAGTAAATTGTTCTTTCCTTAAAATAATTCTGTTTGGCTTTTTGTAATTCTACAATAAATTTTTCACCATTTTGATTTTCGCAATAGATGTCATAAATCGCTTTTCTATCTGCATCACTCTGGCCTAACTGTTCTGTATTTTTAAAAGTAAGATCAATAATTTTATTCTGTTGAGGTAATAGAGCATTCAGAAAATCAAGCAATAAAGGTTTGCTTGCCTCCTCTCCAAATATTTTTTTAAAACCAAAGTCAGTAAACGGATTAATATATTTTGCCTTCATATTTCTTTATCAATGTTTGGTAAATTTAAACATTTCTCATTGGCATTTTGACTATGTTAGCCGTATAAGGGTGATACGCGGCATTACATTTTCACACCTTTCTACCCCCACACACCAACGTTCAAACAACAACTTTCAATACTTTTGCAATTCTATGTCGAAAGCAGTAAGGAAGAAAACCTTTGATGTGTCGCTGTTAAAAAGGGTTTTCCAGTTTGTAAAACCATACAAAAGGCAATTTTACTTAAGTCTTCTTCTTTCAGTAGTCCTGGCAATTTTTGCACCCATTCGCCCATATTTAATTCAACTTACTATAGATGCGGCTACCGGAAAAACTGTTCATTTACCCGGCTGGCTAAAATTGGTTCTGGTAAATAGCGATGTAAGCGACGTAACCCGGTTTATCATTTCTGTCACCATTTTCCAGGTGGTGTTTCTCTTTATTGAAACTGCCCTTCGCTTTATATTTTCGTTTGTAACCGCTTTAGTGGGCCAAAACGTAGTGAAAGATTTACGGGTTACCGTATATAAAAAGGTAATGAGTTTAAACTTGAGCCAGTTTGATAAAACACCTATTGGCACCCTTACTACCCGAACCATTAATGATATTGAAAGTATCAATGATATTTTTGCTGATGGCCTGATACCCATAGTGGCCGATTTACTTTCCATCATTTTAACGCTGGCCACCATGTTTTGGATCGACTGGAGGTTGACACTCATCAGTATTATTCCATTTCCTATTATCATTGTTTCTACCTATTACTTTAAAGAGAGCGTAAATAAATCGTTTATTAATGTAAGAAATGCTGTCGCGAGTTTAAATGCCTTTATACAGGAGCATATTACAGGTATGCAAATCGTTCAGGCGTTTGCTGCAGAAGAAAGAGAATTTAATAAGTTTCGCAAAATCAATAAGGATCACCGCGATGCAAACATCAAAGCGATTTTCGCTTACTCCGTCTTCTTTCCTGTGGTTGAAGTGGTGCTTGCCATTAGCATGGGTTTATTGGTTTGGTACATTGCCGGCAATCAACTCGATGCCGGATTGCTGGTGGCTTTCATCTTATACCTTAACCAAATATTTAGACCGCTGCGGGTGATTGCTGATAAATTTAACGTGATACAAATGGGCATGGTAAGCAGCGAAAGAGTATTTAAAGTATTGGATAATGAAGATGTAATGAACGACACCGGAACATTTGAGCCCGCGACCATTAAAGGAAAGGTGGAATTTAAAGACGTGTCGTTTGCCTACATAGATGATAATTATGTTTTAAAGAATATATCTTTTACAGTAAACCCAGGAGAAACAGTTGCACTGGTGGGTCATACTGGTAGCGGAAAAACCTCCATCATCAGCTTGCTAAACCGGCTTTACCAGATACAGGAAGGCGCTATCATTATAGACGATGTAAACATCAATGACTATAAACTGGATATACTTAGGAGCCGTATTGGAGTGGTATTGCAGGATGTATTCCTTTTTTCTGGAACTGTTCTGGATAACATTACACTACGTAATGCAGACATTACAAAAGAAGAAGTTGTGCAGGCTGCCAGGCTAATTGGTGTTCACGACTTTATTATGCAATTGCCCGGCAATTACGATTACAATGTAATGGAGCGGGGCAATACCCTTAGTTTGGGCCAGCGGCAATTGCTCAGCTTTATCAGGGCTTTGCTCTACAATCCTTCCATTTTAATTTTGGACGAAGCCACTTCATCCATAGATACCGAGAGCGAAGCACTCATCCAGCATGCAATTGATACATTGATTGCTGACAGAACTTCGATAGTAATAGCGCACCGCTTATCTACTATTAGAAAGGCCAACAAAATTATCGTGTTGGATAAGGGGGAGATAAAAGAAATGGGCACCCATAGTGAGCTATTACTGGCTGGTGGTCATTATGCAACATTGCACAATATGCAGTTTGAAAAACATAAAAAGGTATTGGTCTAAAAAAAGGCAGGATAAATGGGTAATTTGAAAGCATCGTAGTCAAAAAATCTTATCTGCATTAGTAACGGCC
Source organism: Chitinophagaceae bacterium (assembly GCA_043737055.1). Classification (GTDB taxonomy): domain Bacteria; phylum Bacteroidota; class Bacteroidia; order Chitinophagales; family Chitinophagaceae; genus Ferruginibacter. Next base: position 4,316 of record JAYTBG010000126.1, read on the forward strand.
TTGTATATGCGGGCTTTTATTTTTTTTAATGGTATAGGCTTTAAAAGTTTTGGCGGATCTATGCTTTCATCAATATCTCCAAAAAAGCTTAATGCCTTGAGAGCAACAAGGGGATTGGTATTGGGATATTTTTGTTCAAAAAAGCCTACCATGTCTCTTACTGAAAAATGCTCCAATAAAAAATACACATCAATAAAGTCTTTTAACCTTTGGCCACTGTTTATAATCGCATTCAACTTCATGGCAGCAATATCTTCTTTTGACAGGTAGGTAATTCCTTCTTCAGTAATTGGAGGTTTTATGAAAGGATAAGGATGGGTGATAAAATCGACTTTAATATTGTTAATTACGGTCAAACAGGTCTTTTTGCCCTCATGGTCAATCCTTGCATTTTCAAACATTGATTTAAGAAAAGCACTTAAGTTCTCAGACTTAAAATCATTTTGTGTAAACAAGTCAATATCTATAGAATTTCTATGACCCAATTGAAGAGCTAATGCTGTGCCACCCACCAGATAAAATTCATTTAACTCAGGTAGTAATTGAAGGTGTATGGTAAGCGAAAGCATTTCAGGCGATACAATGCGTTTGTCTTTATGCAGCATGTAACAGACTGGATTTTAAAAAAAGGTAGGTAAAATCCTTATCTCTTATATCTAATTGCTTTGACCATTCAA
>JAYTBG010000127.1:0-1958 GCA_043737055.1 Chitinophagaceae bacterium
GCAAACCTCTTTTTTCAAGTTCTGCAAAAAGAGGCTTGAACCAATCGGGGTGTTCGTAATAAATTGCTATAGGTTTCATGATATGTTTTAGTGAAAAACTTTTTCAATTAATTAATAAAAATTTGGAAGCTGAAGTTGGTTTACAAGATTTCTAAATGTAATCTAACTTTTTAAACTACGATTTTTTAAATAGGTAACCATCGCTTTCCGGGTGTCACATTTTTATCTTGACCATCGGGCCAAATTTAATGACAGACTCTTACCACCGCAATACAATTTTTATCCGGCAATGTTCAAATAGCGATTTATAGTATTGTAAAGGGTACTAGTGAGATTGTATCGAAATTTTTTCTGTTTCCTGATTTAAGTATGCCTAAAAAAAGAGGGCTTGAGTATTTAATGGAGATAAAAAAACAGAGCATTTAAAAAATCTTACTATTGTGATTTATGCTAATTCCGCCTCCGGAGAAGTGATAGAAGATACTTTTTTAAATGGTGCCAATGTGTACATTAAAAAACCAGCACATTTAACCCTGCTAAAAAAAGTACTTTCACAGCTTCTTACTAATAACCGGCAAAACCTTACCTGGGCTTAACAAGGATAATTATTTATTGCAGTGGTTAGTTTAAAAAATGTATTTATTTTCTACCGGTAATTCCCGGTAAAATTTGTTTCACCTTAATGGGAGGACAGAAATAAACTAAATTCCCAAAACCTAAAACTTCGGACAACGTACCGCATTCTTAACACTGTTATTCCTGTCGAGAAACTTTTGCCAGGCCAGCGAAACTTCAAAACCTCCTCTGCCACGGCTTGCATTGCTGAGTGAAGAAATATTTACATCATAACTTAAAGCAACAGACAAAGGCTGCATTTGTAGTTTTACCACGGGAATAATCGCATCATTCCATCTCAGGTATGCGCCGGCATGCACAATATAACGGGGCTCATCCGGCGATTCAAGTTTCATTGAATAAAGGAAGCCACCGAGCATTTCAGTATAGGCTCCCTGCGTGGTGTAATCGGCTTCAAAAGTTACATAGTTATATTCGGTGGTGTTCATCCGCACCCCGGCAGAGGCCACCCATTTGGGCGTCATTTCTACCTGGCTTGCCGTATAAAAATTCATGTTTTTAGCCTTATTAAAATGATGGTACGCTAATCCAACGTACATATTGTTTTCTGGCTGCCCGCCAAGCTCAGTATTAAAGCTCATGCCTACGCTACCATCAAAATAGGTATAACCATTTTTATCAAACCTCTCTCCATTACCTAATCCTTGTTCGTAACTAGTTCCATTAAACTGGCTGTTGGTAGTCATTTTACTCCTGTCTACCCGGCGTTGCACAATGCCACCCATAAGACCCATAGACAAGTACATGTTCCTCTGCTGGCTCAATGATTTATGATAGTTTAATGCAGGTAAAATATGTGTACCTGTAAGTGCTGCTGTACCTGCCCGGTCGTAAAGCACCTGCGTACCCAGCGTAACAAAATCATCCCCCTTGCCCAGCGGCATTTTGTATTCAATATTAGCAGAAGTAGTCTGGTAAGCATTGGCTACAGCATTGTACTGCGATCGATAAACGGTTTGAACCCTAAAATCACCTGAAAAAATACCTGCCAGCGCCGGGTTACGAAGCAAGGGGGTTTCAAACATTTGCGAAAAATGTATATCCTGTGCTTTGCCGGTGAAGTGGCAAACAAAAATGATAGCAGTAAGTAGTGCAATTGTTTTCATGGGATAAGTTTTTTTCATATTTCGATAAGGATAGGGATTATAAATTCTGATTTACCTTATTAATGCTACATCGCCTTTATATACCAGTACTTCATTGTTGTCACAAACAATTTCCATTACATATACAAACACATCACTGGGCAATTGTTTGCCTTTATAAGTTCCATTCCACCCACCAAAGGCATCATTTGGTTTCATACTATTGCTTTCAAAAAC
>JAYTBG010000128.1:0-4975 GCA_043737055.1 Chitinophagaceae bacterium
CTCCCAGAGCCTTTCTTTTTTGCACCTGCGACGTGGAAACAAAGGCCTTTCTTTTAAACGTACTTCCCAGCAAATTGTACCGCTCGGCAGTAGGACTAATGTAGAGCAGGTTGTTAAGCTCTTCTATATTTTTATTCATTTCAATGACTGCGGCCGCCGTTTTCAACAATCCATTCTTAAAATCATGCACCGCTTTTTTTGCTTTTGTGTTACAAAAAATTTCCAGGGTAGAAACATAGAATGCGGCTTTCTCCATTCTCATCAATGCATCGAACTTTGCCAATGCAAGGTCGTATTGCAGCAACTGGGCATAAATAAAAGCTTCTTTTTCTGTGATGGCTGCATTGCGGATGTTGGCCCGGTCTACCTCCTGCGAAATCTGCTGTAATTTCTGTAATACCTCACTATCTGTTGGGGCACCCATGGCCATATTGTTGTACAAATTAGCAAGGTCAATTTCAGCCTCCTCTTCAATCACATATTCTAATACCTGCTTGCCACTACTTTGGCGCATATCAAATTTGTAATACGGGTCTCCGTAACACTGATACGCACCCCAGGTATTGTTGCGGTTATCTTTATCAAAGCAATGCATCCGTGCTTCCCGCACTGCATCTCCAAAACCGTAGCCCTGTAGCATTCGATCGTAGAAAACTTCTGCAAAATTAAGGGCGCTTTCATCGTTTACAGCCCAGCCAGCGACTATAACAGCCTTTACACCATTTCTGATTAATTGCACACCTATGCTTGCCGCAAGCTGGTAACGGTTACGATAAAACGCTTCTGCTGTAGCATCTGTCTTGCCCAGATAACAGCAGTTTACAAAAACAAACTGTGGCACCGAGCTCATTTGCGCAATCTCGGCAGTAGTTAAAAACACGCCATTGCCTATTACCATGCCGGAACGTGAAGGTTCTGCTGCATTAAAAATGCCATGGCCAGCAAGGTGAATAATCTTATAATCTTTGTAAAACAATTTTCTGATGATACCTGCAGACTTTTCATTGATGCTGCTAACGATCTTAAAACTTCCGTCGTTTAGTTTTTGAGTTACAAGTTCTGCCTCTCTTAACGCCCCCGGTAGCTGGCTGATATACCCTTCCAGTAACGGGTCGCCCACCACCAGCACGTTATTGGCAGTTACTGTATTGATGCGGTAAGCGGTATCCTTCACACTTAACTGCCTTATCATACCGGCATTGATGCACAAAGGCTTTGCATCTGTGAGGCTATCTTGTAAAAGCTCCCACGGATAGCCAGCAGTTTTGTCGTCCAGTACCCAGCTTGCATTGCTCCTTCGTTTTAATTGTTCTTTAAAATCGTTTGGCACCAATAACTCAAAAATTGTTTTGGCCAGTTCCGGAGACCATGCGTTGCTGGTAGAAATTTCATCCAACATTTCTGTAATGAGTGAGGGGCTTAAGTAAAGGTCTCTCTCCAAATCTCTTGCAGCGCCTGTGCTGGCGCTGAATACAAAGCAATCCCGTTCTTTGGTGCCTGAAAAAGAGTCTTTTTGTCTTACCACAATCCTGTTCCACCAGGCCTCATTGCTGCGGGCGAGTATGCGCTTTCTACCACCCAACATTTCATTGATTTTTTTCTGGATACTAATGTTGAGTAGGCGGTCGTTTTCCGTTTCGATTTTTCGTAGAGAGTAGTAAGCACCAAGGGCAGCATCTTCGTACAACTCTACAAACTCCAGGTGCTGCACCATAGCTCCTGCTTCTTCGTGCAGTTTTTTTAATTTGCCATTGGCATTTTGAATCCCCTGGATAATAGCTCTCACAGAATTCTCTATGGACAACCCTCCATAACCGCTGCCCACTATCAGCGCAGAAATACCAACAGCGCCATCGGCATCGGTAACGCATGAAATATTGTCTTCTATGCTTAACAAATATTTTATGACGCCTAGCTCTACAGATTGGGTGAGTTGAAATGCAGTGAACCCGGCCTGGGCCCCCAACCCCACTATAACGGCGCCCTTAAAAGCATCTCCCATGTTGATGAATACCTCGCTACTTCCAATTTCGCCGGGATAGATACCAAGCTGATTCCTGTCTGAGAGTGCAAACTTTAAATGTTTGTCTACCTGTGCTTCTGCACTTGTAATACCGTCGTTGGAAAAATGACCCACCATCAACGGGAAGAGAGCGTACCGTAAGTCTCCATTACTGACACTTATTTTCAGGGGTGTATCTGGCACAAACTGTTCTTCTACGGGTGTGAGTCCCAGCAATGCATTTTCTACTGCCTCCGGCGACAAGTCATGGTCATCTACCACAGGCGTTTTAAATAATTTTTCGGTGCCCCGCACAACGGGCCGTATTGTAGAAAAAAGAGCAGTAGAACCTTGCTGCAAAATATCGTCGATACCTCTGAACATGGATGGCTCATTTGCAAGGGCTCCATGAGAAACATTAACATAGTACACGGCATTATTCTCAATCATTTTTTTAGGGATACCACTTTCCCAGGTCACACTTTGATCACCTTCGGCAGTACTTAAAAAAACCAGCTCCTTTCCCTGTGCTGTATTATCTACCCGATAAGCACAGGGGGTTGCTTTATCTTTTCCGGCAATGTAAACTGCATTATCAAAATCGCTATTGGTATTGGAAGCGGCAATCTTGTTTCTGTAGCTGTCAAATGTTTTTAAATCGCCGTCTGTAGGCAACGGCCAGGAAGCATCGCCTTTGGCATCTGACAACAATTTCCATGTTTGAGTCGCTCCAAAATCATTCTCCTTATGCTGGGTGTGTGGCAACAAACTCAACAAGCCGGGAAACCTGGAAAAAATTCCCAGCAGTTCTTTTTTGCTATGGAAAATATCGAGCTTACTTATTTTATCTATGATTGGATCATTGCCAAACAATACATAAGGTATACGGTAAGAACCTCCCAACGGGGCACCCAGGAAAATGAGTTGAAACCCTGCGGAGTTATTCAAACGGGTCCAGGTGGGTCTTTGAGAAACCATAAAATCTCTCACCAACACACCACCCATAGAGTGCCCGATAATTTTTATGGGTTGTTTGTACGTAAGCAGTTCTTCAATTTTATTTTTAAATAAAACGGCCGTGTCATTTAATTGCAGGCGCCAGTCGAAAGCAAAAGTTACCACATCATAAGACTGTTGCAGGTGTTTCACCAGCCCGGCATAGGAGGTTTTTATTAGTGATCGTGCTTGTATACCTCCGGCCTTGATATCTAATTTCTGAAGATCGCCTGCCAGGAACCTCAAATAATTTATCCAGACAAGTTTGTTGGAGGCTGACAGATTTGAACCCATAATACCTGGGAGCAACACCACAATTGGGCGTGTACCCGTTACCGTTTGAGAAAATACCTGGCCACCATCGAGCTTTAAAATTGCATTTCTATCTAACTCTTTGGCGCCTGCCTGCAAGGCAGTAAACCCGGGGATGCCTGCGTCGCTATCTGTTTGTAAAGCAGCTAAGATAGCAGCCTGGGTGGGCGGATTTTTAAAGTAATGAAAGTGGTCTACATCTGTGGCTTCGTCTAAAAAATATTGCACATTGCTTTGCCTGATGGCACCACGGTACATGGCAGCCGTATTGACGACAAGGTCGTTGTGTTTTGTAAAAAACAATTTAGACGCAATGATCAATAGCGCTTTAAAATTCAGTTTTGTTTTACAATTACCAGAAATAATAGCCAGTGGGTTGTCTGGTTTAACTTGTGTTGCCGGGCTATTCAAAGCTTTGATGAAGGGCGAATCGGGGTTCATGGCTTCCAGGCCTGGCAAAATGTCTACGTCATTCTTACAATTTATTACGGATGATGCAAGACTTTTAAATGATACATACACCGGGTTGGCCATTAACCCGGTGGCCAGACCAACGAGGTTAAAGGTCATGTTGAAAAAGTTATCCATCCGGCCAGAGGCAAGCGTAGTACCACTAGCCGGGCACGCCACCCGGATAAATTTGCTTACTGTAATTTTTTTGGTAACGAGCAGCTTATTGATTGCCTCAATGTTTTTAACATCAGCAGTACGCTTTTCTTTTTTTAAAAAATTTATTTCGTTGGTATCAAAGCCACGATTGCTTTCGTCGCTACTGCAAAAGCGGGCGAGCACATCTCCTACCAATCCCCCGCGGCTATGTGAGATAAGATGTAGAGACGCCAGTGCCGGAAGTTGCTGCAGGATATTGAGAACATTTTCCAGTGGGCTCTTTGTTAGTGTTTCATGCTCCAGGGTTAGCACATGCCCTTCATACTGCTTGTGCATGTAGTGCCAAACATCGGACTGTTGCAGTTCTCCAAAAGATCCTTTGCCAGAGGAATTGGTGCCATGCAAAAATAACAGCCAGGGTTTATCAGACAGCACAGGAACGAAAGGAGTAAACTGAAACTCTTTGTTGATGTGGTACAATCCGCTTCTATTTTCCAGTTGTTTTTTTTCAAGGTCTGCCGCCAGTTCCCTGATTTCTACATGTATTTTTTTCTTTGCAAAAACATTAATTGCTTTTAGCAGTACATCGCCAATTACACCCCGCTCGGCATGTACGTTGCTAATGCCTGTGGGCAATACAAAAGCCGTATCTGCGGAGCGTTTGATGGCAACTGCTTCCGGAAAAATATCTTCCAACGTATCTGCATTGCAAAACCAGGTAGTCTGGTCTTCAAAACACAATTCTAAAACCTCCGACTTTTTTAAACTGATTTCGTGTCGGTCGCCTATACCACGAACGGCAGTTCCCAGCAGGTAGCTTTCCTTTAATTCAAACACTTCATCTTCACCTAAAACGGAACTGGCTGTTTGCTTTGTGCCAAGTACCACAATTTTATTTATACTCATAAGAAGGTTTTTTATTTGTTGATGATTATAAAGTAGAGCTTGTCACGAAGCAACACGGCCTTCTTAAAAAATAAGCAGGTTAAGGCCAGCGTCAACTAACAATTTTTAAAATAAATATTCAAGCAAGGGCTTGTTGTGGGATGAGAAAGC
>JAYTBG010000129.1:0-4940 GCA_043737055.1 Chitinophagaceae bacterium
GGGTCTGTCTGCTGCAGCGTTGCATCGAGGTAATAGTTCCATTTTTTAGATAGCTTTATCTTTTTAGAAGCTGACACCTGGAGAATATTAATCAGTTTACTGCTTTGAGTAGTCTGGTAATAATTATAGAAGTAACTGTAATTAGATAGCAGGTGATTGGCAAAGCCCAGTTGTACAAAAGGATTGGTAGCGGTGGCTCCAAAGCTGATAATATTTTCCTTGTTTAATGTATTTAAGTTTCCCCGGTTAAAGGAGGAACGCCTATCAAAAATGAACGACGGGGTTCTGCTGGTATTGGTAAAATACAAACGGACATCACCTAGTTTTTTATTCAAAAATCTACTAAGGTTGGCTGTTACATTGTAATCGCCGGCATTGAGTCCGTTCAGGTAAAATTCCCCTTTCACCTGCATATCCCACAACCTGTTTCGGGTGCGATTGCGGTACTCGCCATGCAGCTTTATGTTATAGAATGTTTCGGTACCGCCCTCGAGTTCAGCTTTTAAATTTTGCAAAGAAGCCCCGGCCTTTAAAAACTGAGCAGGGTTTTTTACATCGGGAAATTGGATAAGAGAAAAATCATTTTCTATTATTTTCCATTTATCAGTAAATGAAATTGTATCTGCGGGCCGTGCGAGTGGTATGTTGTACCAATTTTTGTAAATAGCAGAGTCTGGGGCTACATCTCTAAAATTATAATCATAATTGTTATAAGAAATGGTATGCTGGGCACGCAGCCGTGGGTAAAATAGGTACTCCATGGTGGAGTCGTTGATGGCGACAGAGTCTCGTTTACCAATGTCGTAACTCTGCTGCCAAAATAAACTTGTATTCTTATAAACATTCCCCGTAAGCACGGTAGTAGAAAATGGATTGCGCTCATATTGTGATGAGTTACCCAAATTGACATCTATTGCAAAGCGATCTTTAAAGTTTGGACTCAACAAGAAAGAATCGTTTATGATACCACCGTTCTCCGAAGCACGAATGGTATTATTAAGAAAAACAACGAAACTGTTATAGCGTTTTTTCTTTCCCTGGTAGCTGGAAAAGAAACGAAGATTTTTGTGGTTGTTGTTTTGGTTGATAAAAAAACCCGGAGCATTAATGAGGCGGTAATCGAACCCGGCATTAAACCTTGGGTTTACATTCTGCGTATGCTGCGCCAGTATCATTTGCTCCTGGCCAGAAGCCAGCTGATAAGAGAGGAGTGAAAAGGGTCTTGTAGTCTTATAAAACTTGGTTTCCTCAACAGTAAACTTATAAACGTCGAAGGCATGAAGCCCTGCATCCCAACCCGCTTTAGTATTTGGCGTAAATATCAGCGGAAAAGCAGCAGCGCCATTATTCCCAAGGTATTGATAGTGCGAAGGCACTGTGTAATATTTATCAAAATCATTTACAGAAGAATCCAGTCCATAGCGCTTTAGTGCATCTAAATATCGGTAGCTGATGGTGATCGAATCTTTAAGATCATCTCTTTGTTGAAAACCGCTGGTATCTTTTTGCTGGGTACTGCCATTCGGTGGCCTTGTTGGGTTAGTTCCCGATGGCACCATTACGGGCCTCTTTTGACCAGGTTGCTGCTGCGCAAAAACATTAGAACCTACAATTAAAATGAACAACAAAAAGAGAACTTTTTTCATGCGACACTTATAACTGTGCAATCATTTCTTTGAAAATATGGGTAAGCTTAGGCTCCGCTTCTTTGGCAGCCTGTAGTACCTCTTCGTGTGTTATCACATTTTGTTCTTCTCTAATGCCAAGGTCTGTTATTACGCTTATGGCAAATACCGGCAGGCCCATATGCACAGCGGCAATAACTTCTTGCACAGTACTCATACCTACCGCATCCGCACCAAGTAGGTGCACCATTTTATACTCTGCTTTTGTCTCAAAAGTAGGACCAGTTACGCCGATGTAAACACCTGTCTTAATATCATACCCTGCGGCCGCTGCTATTGCCTTGGCTTTTGCAACCAGGTCTTTCTTGTAGGGCTCCGTCATATCCGGGAAACGGGTACCCAACTCATCAATGTTTTTACCAATGAGCGGGTTTACATGAAATTGGCTGATATGGTCAGTGATGATCATCAGGTCTCCTACTTTAAAATCGGGATTGGTACCACCCGCCGCATTGCTTAGCAGTAGTTGTTCAATACCCAACATCTTCATTACACGTATTGGAAACACCACATCCTGTGCACTGTAACCTTCGTAAAAATGAAATCGCCCTGCCATTACAAGCACCTTCTTTTCAGAGAGCTCACCAAAAATAAGTTTGCTGTTGTGGCCTTTTACAGTGCTAACCGGAAAATGCGGAATATCGGCGTACGGTATTTCTTTTTCAATTTTCAATTCATTGGTAAAACTCCCCAAACCACTTCCTAATACAATACCTACCTGTGGTACCGTGCTGATGAGCCCTTGAATGTAGGCCGTGGCTTCCTTTATTTTTGTCATCATGTTTTTTCTCAATTCTATGGTTAAACGCACAAAAATAGCATAAATGAACTTGCATTAACAGTCATTGCCTGTATTTTGCTCTTTTTTATGAATGCTGATGCCTGATACCTTACACCCAAAAGTCACTGCTCTTACAAGACATATCTAAGGACGGCTGTACCTTGCAAATTGGCCTTTCCCTTAAAAGATCTTACCAGCAATTTTAAAACTACAGCCCTCATTTAGCTTCCTGTTTTTATTTATCTTCGCCAAAATTTTTACGTTATGAATCTTCACGAATATCAGGCAAAAAGTCTTTTAAAAAAATACAATGTCCCCGTTCAGGAAGGTATTGCATGTAATACTCCGGGAGAAGCAGAAGAAGCTTACCGGCAAATTCATACCCAGTACAGCAGCAAGTTTGCAGTCGTTAAAGCGCAGATTCATGCGGGGGGTCGTGGTAAAGGAACCATTATTGGAAAAGACCAGCGTGGGGTACAGGTGGCTAAGAGTGCCGAAGATGTAGTGAAGATTGCGGGTAACCTGCTTGGCGGAACTTTAGTGACAATACAAACAGGCGAGGCGGGCAAATTGGTAAACAAGATTTTGGTTGCGCAGGATGTGTATTACGAAGGACCTAATCCTGTTAAAGAATTTTACCTGTCAATATTATTGGACAGGACCAAAGGTCAAAACGTAATTATGTATAGCACCGAGGGTGGTATGAACATAGAGGATGTGGCACATGATACCCCGGAAAAAATATTTAAAGAGTGGGTACACCCCGGTGGGCAGCTAGAGGGTTATCAGGCACGAAAAATTGCCTTTAATTTTGGCCTCACCGGCGAGGCTATGAAGAACTGCGGAAAGTTTGTGACCAACCTTTACACTGCCTATTCTGATCTTGACTGTGGTATGTTAGAAATAAATCCATTGTTTAAAACAAGTGACGAAAAGATCATAGCGGTAGATTGTAAAATGAACATAGACGACAATGCATTGATGCGCCACCCGGACGTAGCTGCGTTAAGAGACGTGAGTGAAGAAGATCCTACAGAAGTAGAGGCAGGCAAATTCAATTTGAACTTTGTAAAGCTTGATGGCAACGTAGGTTGCATGGTGAACGGCGCAGGCCTTGCTATGGCTACCATGGATATGATTAAACTCAGTGGTGGTGAACCCGCTAACTTCCTGGATGTAGGTGGTACTGCCAATGCGCAAACCGTAGAAGCAGGTTTCCGCATTATTCTAAAAGATCCGAAAGTAAAAGCAATTCTGATTAATATTTTTGGTGGTATTGTACGCTGCGATCGTGTAGCTCAGGGCGTTATTGACGCTTACACGAGCATCGGCAACATCAATATTCCAATCATAGTTCGTCTGCAAGGCACCAACGCAGATGTTGCAAAAAAATTGATAGATGAAAGCGGTCTAAAAGTACAGAGCGCTATCCTGCTCAGCGAGGCAGCAGCGCTAGTTAACAAGGCTGTAGCATAACATCATTAATTCTCCCAAATCTATTTGAATCCCACACTTGCATAGTGTGGGATTTTTTGTGTCTGGAAATCGACATCAATAAACCAGTGCGCATTTTTGAAATCTTTGTGCCAAGCCCAAGGTTAAGTTTGCGTGATTGAAAGCGATGTTGCATTTTCTCCCTGAAATTTAGATACATTTGGTAAGACCAAAATAAACACCCACCCTAAACCAAGCTTATGCGTATCCAAAAGATTCTTTTTTTATTTAGCATATCTCTGTGCCTGCAAATGAGCCTCATGGCCCAGGAAAAACTCCCCATAAAATTTGGGAAGGTAAAACCCGAAGATTTCGAAGTTAGATCGAATGTAATTGACTCCAGCACAAACGCTGTGGTAGTGGCAGATGTGGGCACATCAAAATTTACCGCCAACGTTACCGACATCTCCTTTTCTTTACTGCACACACAAAAAAAGCGGATCAAGATCATCAACAAAAATGGTTTTGATGCTGCAACTGTAAGCATTCCTATCTATGTGGGCGACGACGGTAAAGAAGAAAAGCTGGAAAACCTTGATGCATACACTTATAATTTAGAAAATGGAAAAGTCGTAGAAACCAAGCTTACAAAATCGTCTGTGTTTAGCGAGCGGTCCAGCAAAAACTGGGTTACCAAAAAATTTACATTTCCTGCAATTAAGGAGGGCAGCATTGTAGAATATGCATTTACCATCAAATCCGATTTCTTTTTTAACCTGCAGCCATGGGCCTTTCAGGGTGAATACCCTGTGCTATGGAGTCAGTACGATGCGGCAATACCAGACTTTTATAAATTTGTTATGATTGCCCAGGGATATCATCCTTTCCTTATAAAAAAGGTGGATCGCACACTTCATCATTTTACTTTCACCGAACGAGTAGAAAGAACCCAGGAAGGGCTTGGAGGACCAATCAGTTCTGGTAGCAACACTTTTGCCATTGATGGCTCAACGGATCTTCACAGTTGGGTAATGAAAGAC
>JAYTBG010000130.1:0-11538 GCA_043737055.1 Chitinophagaceae bacterium
TGAAGATACTCTTGTGTGCTACACTGTTTGTTAGCGGATCTTTGTTTTTTGCAGATTGTGCCTCTGCTAAAAAGAGCGTTTCATCAGTTCCGTCTGTAAACTATGTTTCCAACATTCAGCAGTTAGTGGTTGCCAATTGCAGCCCTTGTCATTTCCCGGCTAGTGGCGGTAAAAAGGTAGCGTTAGATAATGTGGATACTGCCAGCACTCATATTGACGACATTATCGCCAGAATTGAAAAACACCCCGGTGAAAAAGGGTTTATGCCAATGAAACGTAGCAGGCTCTCCGATAGTAACATCAATGTTTTCAGATAGTGGAAGAGTGATGGCCTCAAAACGAGATAGCTTATGAAATAGTTAGCATGTTGCCCTGAACCAGGACGCAGCTTTTCTGAAAATGAGAATGGCCGCCCTAATATCTTTCCGAAAAGCAGTCTTTCGTTTGCCTTTAATGCTCCGCATGGTACGGTCTTTTTAAATTTCCCTGACTTTCTTACGACATGATCAATCTCATTTTATGAACAGCAATAAATTTTTACTATACGGAGCAAATGGATACACTGGCCGTCTGATAGCCAGGTTTGCAAGCGGGTATGGTTTAACGCCGATTCTGGCGGGTAGAAGTAAAGCACCTCTGGAAGAGATGGCCAAACAGTTAAACCTTTCATACAAAGTAATAGAATTAGATGATAATAATGCGTTGACAGCGGCACTGCGGGAAGTGAGCGTGGTGTTACATGCAGCGGGTCCTTTTGAACATACAGCAAAAAAAATGGCCCAGGCTTGCCTGGAAACTGGTACGCATTATTTGGATATCAACGGTGACGTTGCGGTCTTTGAAATGTTGAAAGGAATGCATAAGCAGGCAGTGGAGGCAGGCATTATGATCATGCCTGGGGTGGGTTTCGATGTAGTACCCACCGATTGCATTGCAGTGGCGCTTCAAAAGAAAATGCCTCATGCTGTTAGGCTGCAACTTGCCTTTGCAAGTACCGGTGGGGGTTTGTCTCATGGTACTGCAATTACTATGGCAAGTAAACTCGGTGAAGGAGGCCTTGCAAGAAGGAATAGTCTGATTACGAAAGTTCCGCTGGGCGCCGATGGAGTGGCGATTGATTTTTTCGCTGGAAAGATGCAGGCATCCAAAAAAATGTTTGTGATGAGCATCCCGTGGGGAGACATATCTACGGCATACAGCAGTACCGGTATACCAAACATTGACACCTACACCGGTATTCCTAAGAAAGTATTCTACATTTTAAAGTTTCAAAATAGTTTTAATTGGCTGCTGCGCACTTCCCTTGTTAGAAGTGTGGCTGTAAAAAAGATAAAGGCTTTACCGGTCGGACCAAGCGATGATCAAAGGAAGACGGCAAGGAGCCTCGTATGGGGAAGAGTGACAGATGCAAAGGGAGCCACAGCAACGGCAAGGCTTTGCGGCCCTGATGGGTATACGCTAACCATGTACACGGCGCTGATCATTAGTAAAAAAGTATTGTCGGGCGACTTTACCCCAGGCTATCAAACGCCCGCCGTACAGTATGGACAAGGCCTTATACAGGAAGTACCCGGTGTGGAAATAGATTACTAAAATCGATAATTCCTGTGTGGGAGAGCTTATAATAAAAAAAGGGCCGGGATAGAAATCCAGCCCCGATTTAAAATCCAATATCCTATGAAAAACCGACTTCGGAGAAAGACAAAATTATCTTCCTCAATATTTTATATGAAATTGCAGCAACGCAACCTTTGTAGTTTTGTTGCCAACTTACGCATTAAGTAATGCGTCGGATTGTTACAAGAACAAAGATTTTTCAATTTATATTATCAAATATCTCAGCATGAAACTGAATGCATCTAAAAAAATTACCATCGTCCTATTGCTTTGCTACCTTCCATTTCAAGGGATGGCATGGGGTCTTTTAGGCCATCGTATTGTAGGAGAAATTGCAGATCGTCATCTTACCAAAAAGGCAAGGAGAGGAATAGCCAGCATTTTAGGAAACGAATCTCCCGCCATTTCATCTAACTGGGCAGACTTTATAAAACCAGACAGCAATTATAATTATCTATCCAACTGGCATTACATTAATTTGAAAGCCGGCATGTCACAGGAAGCTGTGATCTCCTACCTGGAAAAAGACACGGCAACCAATGCATATACCCGAATCAAATTTCTCTCAAGTCAATTAAAAAATGCCAACCTTCTACAGGCTGACAAAGTGTTGTATCTAAGAATGCTCATCCATTTGGTTGGCGATATTCATCAACCCTTACATGTGGGCAGGCCCGAGGACCTCGGTGGCAACAGGGTGAGAGTATTATGGTTCAACGAATCTTACAACCTGCACCAACTATGGGATGATGTATTGGTGAGTTTTCAAAAATTAAGCTACACAGAATATGCTACAGCTATCAATTTTAGTTCTAAAGAAGAGCGCAAGGCATGGCAGCAAGAGCCACTGAGCCTTTGGTTTTATAACTCCTACCAGTTGGCAGAAAAAATTTATGGTGATGTAGTAGGTAAAGAAGATAAACTGGGTTACACATACAACTATAAATACAAAGCCCTCATGGAAGATCAACTTTTAAAGGGCGGAGTGCACCTTGCAGGAATGCTCAATGAGATATTCAATTAAACATTGATTTATTTATTCTGGTAAAACAGGACCGTAGCGCAGATTTTTGGCCTTGCGGGCATGATTGGGATACAATATGTCGTTAGCCGTTTCGTAACCTTCATCTGCAATGTGGGCTAGTTTGCCTTCGCAATCTTCTTCTTTTTCTGTACGGGATAAATAAATTACCACGCCCACAGCTGTGATAGCCAATAAACTTAAAAGGGTTCTTTTACTTATTTTCATAACATCAACCGTTTATGATTTGCTTGTAGTTAATTTAGGCCTTGAGCTCAAGGTAACTGAGCATACAAAGTAAGATATAAAATAAAAATCGTGCCACTAACATTTGGCTTACTGCAAGATAAAAGCCATGCGCCTAAAAACCTCCTTATTACCATTCCATAACAAAAAATTAAACGAATTGCTATGAAGCCATTACTGATGTCCCTGTTCTTTCTATCCCTTTTTTCGGCGGCAAGCGCCCAGCCTTTGTCGGATTATTTACCCCGTGATGTAAAATATAACGGAACTGTGCCCACACCAAAGCAAATCATTCATCACGAAGTGGGTGAATTTCATGTTACACACGACCGACTTGTAAACTATATGACGGCCTTGGCTGCCGCAGTGCCCGGCAGGATAAAAATGGAAACTATTGGTTATACGTTTGAAAAGAGGCCACAAATTGTACTCACCATTACATCGCCCAAAAACCATGAAAAATTAGAGCAAATAAGGCAACAGCATTTACTCTTGTGTGACCCAACCCGTTCCGGCGCTTTAAATATAGAAGAAATGCCCATTGTGGTTTACATAGGCAACTCCATACATGGCAATGAGCCCAGCGGGAGCAATGCTGCTTTGCTTAGTGCTTATCACCTTGCTGCTGCTGACGGAAAAGAGGTGGAGGATTTATTGAACAACGTAGTGATATTGCTGGATCCTTCTTTTAACCCTGACGGGCTGCAACGATTTTCTACATGGGCTAACCAACATAAAAGTAAAAACCTTGTGTCAGATCCCTCGAGCAGGGAATTTAATGAAGTGTGGCCCGGTGGACGCTTCAATCATTATTGGTTCGATCTTAACCGTGATTGGCTGCCAGCAGTTCATCCCGAAAGTCAAAACAGAGTCAAACTGTACCACCAGTGGAAACCAAATATTCTAACCGATCATCATGAACAAGGTAGCAATGCCAGTTTCTTTTTTCAGCCTGGGGTGCCCTCAAGAGTAAACCCTCTTACGCCAAAGAAAAACCAGGAACTAACGGAGAAGCTTGGCCGCTTTCATGCAAAATATCTTGACGAAATTGGGTCCCTCTATTTTACGAAAGAAAACTATGACGATTTTTATTACGGCAAAGGATCCACTTTTCCTGACATCAATGGTGCTATTGGTATTTTGTTTGAACAGGCCAGTAGCCGGGGGCATGCGCAGAAAACGAGCAACGGAATTTTGCGTTTTCCTGCTACTATTAAAAACCAGTTTGTAACAACCTTATCTACGCTCGAGGGTGCAAGACAATTGAGAAAAGAGTTTTTAAATTTTCAACGTGATTTTTATAAGCAGTCATCTACGGGCACCGGTGGTTATGTTTTTGGAGATAAAAATGACCGGGCTAAAACCAATCTTTTTGTGGAGATGATGCAAAGACATGGCATTGCTGTACAAGACAATAATTCCAATACAGATAGTGACTTTGCAAAAGGCAGCTCTTATACGGTATCCCTCAATCAACCTCAGCAAGTGTTGATCAAAGCCATTTTTACCAAGCAACTTGTTTTTACCGACAGCCTTTTTTACGACATCAGTAGCTGGACGATGCCTCTTGCATTTGGTTTGCCATACAAAGAGGTGGGTAACATTGCAACGGGGCCGGCCTTGCCGCCAGTAAGTATGCCTGCGGGAGAACTCATTGGTGGAAAATCAGAGTACGCATACCTGTTTGAGTGGGACGAATTTTATGCACCACGAGCTTTGCTGGAATTGCAAAAGGCAGGCTTAATTACAAAAGTGGCTACCAATACTACCACCATTCAGACGAGCTCCGGCGAAAAAAAGTTTGATTACGGCAGCATTCTTATTCCTGTAAGAATGCAAGACAAGAGCAGCGATGAGCTTTTTAAACTTATTAGCCCGGTAGCTCACAATAATGGTCTAAAAATCTTTGGAATGCAGTCTGGCGGAGCCAGCACCGGCAGCGATTTGGGAAGCAGCAAGTATGCTTCGCTCACGACCCCTTCTATTGCAATGTTGGTGGGCGCAGGTGTAAATGCATTGGATGCCGGGGAAGTGTGGCACTTGTTAGACCAACGTTTGAACATCCCTGCGTCGCATTTGGATGCGGCCTTATTCAACAGGACCGATATATCGAGTTACAACACCATCATTATGGTATCTGGTACCTATGCAGATATTAACAAAGATAAACTTAAGGCTTGGGTGCAGGCAGGTGGTGTTTTGATTCTACTAGAGGAAGCGGTTGTGTGGGCATCTCAAAATGGAATTGGAAATGTAGTTTTAAAAAAGGCAAAGGCTGATGGTGATAGCACAAAGGTGCTGCCATATGTGCAAAGGGAACAAATTGAAGGTTCGCAACAAATGAGCGGAGCTATTTTTGGAGCAGAGGTAGACCTTACTCATCCTCTTGCCTATGGCTACAATCAAACCAAGGTTAGCCTGTTTAAAGCCAACAAGGTGTTCATGGAAAAAAGTAAAAATCCTTACAGCAATCCTTTCTATTATGGCGCATCTCCATTGCAAAGTGGGTACATCAGCAAAGAAAATGCAGTCAGTATGAAAAACAGCGGAGCAGTGATTGTAAATACCGTGGGCACAGGGAGAGTGATAAATATTGCAGATAATCCAAACCTCAGAGGCTTTTGGCTAGGCGGAACAAAATTAATAATGAACGCTATTTTTTTTGGTAAAATCATAGACGCTGCCAGTGGCCGTGCAGACTAAAAAAATTATTTATATAGTTCATAAAGCCAGGCATGTTGCCTGGCTTTATAGATGTGTAGGGATTTAGGGAATAGTTATTCTTGCCAATTACAGATAATTTTGCACTTTAAATAATCCGCTTTGAGCAAATCGCTTTTATTAATTACTCCACCTTTTACTCAGCTCAATACGCCTTATCCGGCAACTGCCTATCTCAAAGGATTTTTAAATACCAAGAATATTACTTGCTTTCAGGCCGACCTTGGTATAGAAACTACACTAGCGTTATTCTGTAAAAATGGCCTACATCAATTATTCCAGCAGGTAGTTGCAGGCAACCAATCGCTCTCTGAAAATGCACAACGCATTCTTGCATTAAAGGAAGATTACATAGCAACCATTGATGATGTTATCTTGTTTTTACAAGGCCGGAATGCTACCCTTGCACATCTTATCTGCAAGCGATCTTTTTTGCCAGAGGCCGCTCGTTTCGCACAGACAGATGATATAGACTGGGCATTTGGAACTATGGGTGTTCAAGACAAGGCCAAACACCTTGGTACCATGTACCTCGAAGATCTCTCCGACTTCATCATGGAAACGGTAGATCCACATTTTGGCTTTAGCCGATATGCCGAACGGCTGGGCCGCAGTGCCAACTCTTTTGATGAATTGTATGAAGCCTTGCAAAAACCTTATACTTATATTGACAAGTTGCTGGTAGAAATATTGAAGGAAAGGATGGAAGAGGTGCAGCCGAAACTTGTAGCACTGTCTGTGCCGTTTCCGGGAAATTTGTATGCTTCATTGCGGTGCGGTCAATGGATAAAGAAACATTATTCGAACGTTTGGGTTGCTATGGGTGGAGGTTTTGCAAACACAGAGCTTCGATCGCTGACGGACCCAAGGGTATTTGAGTTCTACGATTTTATAACGCTTGATGATGGAGAAGCACCGATTGAAAACCTTGTTCACTTCCTGGAAGGACAGAAAACTCTGGCACAATTGAAGCGCACATTCACGCTGGTAAATGGCGCCGTCACTTACATTAATAACAAAGAAACTATCGATTACCGGCAAGGCGAAGTGGGCACTCCAGACTACAGCGATTTGTTGTTGAATAAATATATTTCTGCCATTGAAGTGGTAAATCCCATGCACCGCCTGTGGAGCGATGGGCGCTGGAATAAGCTAACTATGGCCCATGGATGTTACTGGGGAAAGTGTACTTTTTGCGACATTTCTCTTGATTATATAAAGCTGTACGAACCTGTAGCCGCAGCACTTCTCTGCGATCGAATGGAGGAGATGATCGCTCAAACCGGCGAGAATGGATTTCACTTTGTAGATGAAGCAGCACCACCTGCACTAATGCGGGCCCTTGCCCTGGAAATATTGAAACGGAAATTAGTAGTAAGCTGGTGGACCAATATTCGTTTTGAAAAAAGCTTTAGCCGTGACCTTTGCCTGCTGCTAAAAGCCGCTGGTTGCATTGCGGTAAGTGGAGGCCTGGAGGTTGCATCAGACCGGTTACTTGCATTAATTGATAAAGGCATTACCGTGTCGCAGGTAGCAAGGGTAAACAGGCATTTTACTGAAGCCGGCATAATGGTGCACGCCTATCTTATGTACGGCTTTCCTACGCAGACTGCGCAAGAAACCATTGACTCTTTAGAGATGGTACGACAACTTTTTAAAGCAGGTGTTTTGCAGTCTGCCTTTTGGCACCAATTTGCTATGACGGCACACAGCCCTGTGGGACTAAACCCTGGAAAGTATAAGGTGGAAAAGGAAACAGAAGCCGTTGGCAGTTTTGCCAACAACGACATTGTGCACCACGACCCAACCGGCGCTGATCATGATAGTTTTAGTTTTGGTTTAAAAAAATCACTTTTCAATTATATGCACCAACTTGGCTTGGAAGATCCTTTGCATAAATGGTTCGATTTTAAAATACCTAAAACCACGGTGTCGTCAAGTTATATAGAAGATGCTTTGAATACTATGGATGAGCTAAATTTTAAACCAGGTTCAAAGGTTATTTGGCTAGGCAAGGCACCCTCAGTGGAGTATTTTACGCAGTCAAAAAAAGGAATGCAAAGAGAAATGGCTACACTTAACTTCATCAGCAAAAAAACTACACAGCAAATACAGGTTGTAAAAGATCAGGCAGAATGGTTGATGCCGATGCTTGAACAAATCAGCATAAATAATTTAAAGACTTACACATTAAAAGAATTGATGGACGATTACGAAACAACAACCGGGAGAGATGACTTTGAATTGTTTTGGGATAATAAGCCTATGAACAGCCTTTGGAAAATGGGGTTGCTGAAGTTATAAAAAGTTGACCCGGTTTTTATGTTAGTTAAAACAACTTCATACCATAGTGGCCTATCGTGGTAAAAATCGCACAACGCACCAGCACACCTACGCAACACCAGGTTACCAATTTTTTTAAAGGTGCATTAAAGCCTACACCCACTGCCAGGCTAATGGGTGCGCCCACGGTCATAGTGCCTAAAAAACCCAGGCCAATTATTCCGTACTTGTTCCAAATGCGGTATACAAGCCCGGTCTTTGGTTTTTCTTCTTTAGGTGTTTTGTTGCGGTTAAAGAAAGAGCGGATTTTGTCGCCAAGAAAGGCGGCAACAAAAACGCCAATCAAACCCCCAACGGTGGAGGCAGAAAAAATAGTGCCTGGGTGTAAGCCAAATGCAAAACCTGCCGGGATAGCCGCATATACTTCGAAAGTTGCCAAACCCGCAACGGTAAAAATTTCTAACAAAGTTGATTAGTTGATAGTTGATAGTTGATAGTTGATAGTTGATAGTTGATAGTTGATAGTTGATAGTTGATAGTTGATAGTTGATAGTTGATAGCTCAGCTCCGCAATTTCAGAAAAAAAGTATAATGATTGAGACGATTTACTGACCCTGCCTACCGGCAGGGAAGCATTGACCATTGACTATTGACCAACCACCATTGACCATTCACTTCTTTAATATCCCCTCACATTTTTGCCTTCCACATAATTCATGAAAGCCTTATTGCAAACTTTATTTCCACCGGGAGTTGGATAATTCCCAGTGAAATACCAGTCGCCTTTGTTGCCGGGGCAGGCCTCGTGCAAGCTCTCAATAGTTTGATAAATTACATCCACCGGGATGCTGATATCGTCTGGTGTAATGAGTTCTGCTATTTTTTTAGACATTTGGCTAAGACTAAATGGTTTGTAAACCTGCCGCACAAGGTTCTCTGTATGTAGCTGGTTGTTGCGCTGCAGTTCCTTGCATTTGTCAAGCAAATCGTTTAATAAACCTTCCTGCCCATTTTCTTTCAGCAATTCAACAGCGGCTTTAAAAGCAATAAAATCTCCCATCTTGCTCATGTCTATGCCATAACAATCGGGGTAGCGTATCTGCGGAGCAGAAGATACAATGATAATGCGCTTAGGCTTAAGCCTGCTCAGCATGCGTATGATACTTTCTTTTAGAGTAGTACCCCTTACAATACTATCATCAATTACTACCAGTGTATCTATCTCTTTTCTTACCGTGCCGTAAGTAATGTCGTACACGTGCTGCACCATTTCATTGCGGCTACTGTCTTCTGTAATAAAAGTTCGAAGCTTAACATCTTTGATGGCAATCTTTTCAATCCGGATTCTGCGGTTAATCATTTCCGTAAGCTTCTCATCATCGTAATCTTTACCCCAGCTTAGTATCCGTTCAATCTTAATTTTATTCAGATAATCTTCTGCGCCTTTGATGAGGCCATAGAAGGCAGTTTCTGCTGTGTTTGGAATAAAAGAGAAGATCGTATTCTTGAGATCGTAGTCGAGCTTTTTAAGAATAATGTTGCTCAATTGCCGGCCTAATTCTGTTCTTTCTTTATAAATTTTCTCATCGCTGCCACGGCTAAAGTAGATGCGTTCAAAACTACAGGCCTTTCTTTCCTGTGGCTCTACTATTTGCTCAACGCTCACGGAGCCATCCGCTCTCACTATGAGTGCACAGCCCGGCATGAGCTCCTGCACTTCATTTTCTTCAAGGTTGAAAGCTGTCCTTATAGCGGCTCTTTCGCTTGCGCCTACTACAACTTCGTCATTTATAAAATAGTAAGACGGCCTGATGCCGTGAGCATCACGCATTAAAAAAGCATCACCGCTCCCCGTAATGCCACCAAAATGAAATCCCCCATCAAAAAGTGGTACAGCCTTCTTCAACACATTGGCAATACAAATTTGACCTGGCGTTTTTTCATCTTCTTTAATTAAAAAATGATGGATCACTTCCAGCATGGCAGCAAGGTCGCTTTGGCACTGAAATTCGCCGGGTGCAATGTTGATAAGAGAAAATAATTCTTCTGTATTTACAAGATTAAAATTACCTGCCAGTGCAAGGTTACGGGCGGGAATGATATTTTTTTTAATAAACGGATGACAAAATTCAGTGTTGTTTTTACCCTGTGTACCATACCGGAGATGACCCAGTAATACTTCACCCATGACTCCTAAATGGCCTTTCATAAGGCCAGGATGATTTTTAATATCAGGCTGGTACTTTTCTACCTCACTTATTTCAGCGCCAATTTTAGAAAACAAATCTGCAATAGGTTGTGTAGCACTGCTCCTAAGTCGATATAGAAAAGGATAGCCAGGTTCAGTATGTAGCTTAACTGCAGCAATGCCCGCCCCATCCTGGCCACGGTTGTGCTGTTTCTCCATTAACAAATACAGTTTGTTTAAACCGTAGAGTACAGATTGATATTTTTGTTGGTAATGGCTGAAGGGCTTTCGTAAACGAATGAAGGCTAAGCCGCATTCATGTTTTATTTCGTCGCTCATTGTGTAATGTATCCTGGTAGAACAGGTGGCTGTAATGAGCGGCGAAATTAGTTTATTGGCTTAAGCAAAAAAAATCCCCCTGCTAAGGAGGATGCTAAATGCTGTTAATCTTTTTAAAGTCCGCTAAATGTAAGTCCAATCTGAAGGCCGTTGATATCCGGCGCAACCCCATCTTTAAAGGTACCCGTAAGGCTGTAAGCCCCAAAAAGGCTGAAATTGCCATAACCGACACGTGCAGTGGCAGCGATGCGTGTGGTATTAAAAAAAGTTTTACTACTTTCTTTTACAGTTTTTGGATTTATTACAGCTCCAGAGGATGTCCTCAATCCCTTACCCTTATTTTTGGCACTCAACAAGGTTCCGATTTTCACTCCAATAGCAGCTTTGAAAGTCTTATTGGGGGTAGATGGGTCTGATGAAAACCTCAACTCCAAAGGAACTTCCAGAAAGGCAGTACTTACTTTAAATTTCTTATAGTTATCCAGCGTATCGACACCCCTAAAAGGAATTGTTTTTGTAATTGCCCCTATGTCAACAATCATCTTGTCAAAGTAAATGTTGGTGGTTCCAACCCCAATACCTGCTCCAATGCTCATGCGTTGGTTTGATTTAAACGGTTTATCCAACATGACATACACGTTGAAGCTCCTGTTAAAACTGCTAATGTACCTGTCAATGCTATCAGGTGCACCTTGCCAGCTATCCAACCCAAATTGTACCATAAAATGGTCGGCCGCCCGGTTGGTAAGATCATAGATTTTTTTGGCGGGCGCATCCTGCGCAAAAGAAGGAAAGCTAACGGCCAGCACAAAAATAATCACCAGTAATTTTCTCATAATCAATGTTATGCGGCAAAAATAATTTGCCCCACGGTTAATGAAAGGTTAAATGATAGGGGGCGTAAAGCTTTGAAACATCGTGTGGATATATGATATACAGCCATGGCTAATTTCAAAATCCCAGGTTGGGCGCAAATGTACAGTTTTAGTTCTTGAAGATTTGTCAGCAACTGATTTTTTCTACAGCGATCCTTGCCTGTGCCAGATAACGAGGCCTTTTTCCAAATATTTTCGGCAAATTTACCCACATTAGTTGTTTGTGTAATTCAACCTCCTTATTTTTA
>JAYTBG010000131.1:0-4926 GCA_043737055.1 Chitinophagaceae bacterium
TATAATATCAATATACTGGTAATAGAAGATAATCCCGGGGATCAATTCTTACTCACTGAGCTGCTCCGATCTTCTGGCTTCAACGAAGGCTTAACCTCAGTTTCAGCCTCCATGAGAGAAGCCTTGATTTTACTGGAAAACAACAAAGTCGACATTGTCCTGCTCGATCTAACCCTCCCAGACAGCTCCGGAATTGAGAGTTTTTTAGCACTGGAGAAATATATTCAAATCGTACCAGTCGTAATATTATCAGGCATGTCTGATATGAAAGTAGCGCTTGATGCCATCAATCTCGGTGCGCAGGATTACCTGATAAAAGGCGATTTTGATGAAAAGCTATTAGCTAAAACCATTCTTTATAGTATTGAGAGAAGCAATAGTTTGCGGGCACTCAAAGAAAGCAACGAAAAATACGACTTTATAAGCAAGGCCACCAACGACATGATTTGGGATTGGGACCTTGTTACCGGTGTTGTAAATCGTAGTAAGGAAGGGTGGAAAAAAATCTTGCGGGTAGTAGATGGAGAAGTGCCTACTCATCAACGGGGATGGGACGACAGGGTACACCCGGATGATAAAGAAAAGGTTGCAGCCGTGCACAATGCTGTCCTTTCTGATAAAAGTGATTTTTTTGAAATAGAGTGTCGTGTTCAAAGGGACGATCGTACTTATGCCTACATCCACGATCGTGGTTTTGTAATTCGCAACCGACAGGACAATGCCATAAAACTAATTGGTGCCACCCGGGATATTACAGAAAGAAAAGAGGCAGAGATCATGTTGGCAAACAGTGAAAAAAGATTCAGAGCCCTCATTGAGAATAGCAGCGACGGCCTGATCATTGTGGACGCATCGGGCGTTACGCTGGACATCAGCCCTTCTGCTCAAAGAATTTTAAGCTACACACGGCAAGAGTATATGAATACTGACAGCTTCTCTCACATTCATGCTTCGCACAAGGAAATGGTTTCTCAAGCGCTTATTAATCTTGTAAAAGTAGCAGACGCCAGCACCAGTATAGAATACATGTACCAGAGAGGCACAGGGGATTATACCTGGATAGAAGCTACCTTTCACAACCAAATGCATGAGCCCGTTGTAAATGCCATTGTTATCAATTTCAGAGATATCTCTGAAAGAAAAATGGTAGAGGAAGAACTTAAAAAGCTGTCGCACATTGCAAGAGAAACTAATAACGCTGTGGTAATAACAGATGCAGAAGGCCACATTCAATGGGTTAATGAGGCCTTTACAAGAATAACAGAATATGCATTAAGCGAAGTAATAGGTAAGACTCCCGGAAATTGCCTGCAGGGTGCGGAAACATCTCCCGTTACCGTGCGGTATATGCGCATTAAGCTCGCCAATGAGAGATCATTTGATTGTGACCTCATAAATTATACAAAATCTGGCGAAAAATACTGGATCCGTATTCAGTGCCAACCACAGTTTGACAACCAAAATAAACTAATCGGTTGGTTTGCTTTAACCACCAATATAACGAACGAAAAAGAAGCAGACAACAACATTAAAATATCCGAAGAAAAATACCGCAGCCTTTTCGAATTCAATCCCAATGCCATCATCGTTTGGGACCCGGCAGACTTCCGGGTGTTGGAAGTAAATAACAGGGCCGTGCAAGAATACGGCTATTCTAAAGAAGAGTTTTTGAAGATAACCGTGCTTCATTTCAGGCCGGCGTCAGACTATACCAGGATGCGTGCATTGGCTAAAGCTTTTTTCGAAAATAATGCGCTCACATATACCGTCACCAGGGAACATGTGCACAAAAATGGCGAGATCCTTCCCATGAATTATGTATCCCGTTGCATTAGTTACAAAGGCAAAATAGCCATACTTTCCATGGGTACCAACATGAAAGAAAAGTTGAAGTTGGAAAAAGAGCTGGAAGATGAACGCACACAAAAACAATTTGAAATAACGGAGGCTGTAATTACTGCACAGGAAAAAGAGCGTAAGGAAATTGGAGAAGAACTGCACGATAATGTAAATCAAATACTGGCTGGTTCGCTGCTCTACCTCGGTCTTTCCCGCAAGGATATTGCCCGTGAAATACCGTTTTTAAAAGAAACAGAAAAACTTATTAATGCGGCTATTTTCGAACTTCGAAATCTTTCCCATTCGCTGATACCACCAAGGCTGCCAGAGTCTGAACTTTCGGAAGCACTGGATAATATTATAAAAATTACATCGGTAACCGGCATAGCTGTTTACAAAGAGTTTGTGCACATAGAAAAAGAACTGATTTCTCCTAAACTACAATTGTCTATTTACCGCATCGTGCAAGAGCAGTTTGGCAATATTTTAAAACATGCCCAGGCCAAAAACATTTACCTCAGTGTTGTAAATCAAAACAACGTAGTGCAGCTAAGCATTAAGGATGACGGAAAAGGTTTTGATACCCGCATAAAAAGTAAAGGGGTAGGCTTGATGAACATTAAAGCACGGGCTTCTTTGTTTGATAGCAAAGTGGCCATACGCTCGGCCGTGGGCCGTGGATGTGAACTAAAAATAAGTTTTATACAGACAGAACGAACGGCCTCATCTGCTGCAGTAAACGATGATGAGTGAGTCAGATTAAAAATCCAGCGACAAGTCTCGTTCGTTATCCCAATCTGCTTTCACTGATATTTTTTGAGGTAGGCTAATGGCTTTTTCCGGTTGCCGTTTTAGGGTATAGCTGCCGGGCGTCCATATACCATCTTTGTTACTGTCTAACAAAATGCGAATCTCATATTCCCCGGGGGCAATGCGACTATTTTCCCATGTGGCACCGGTTAAAGGAAAAGCATATTTTATCGTGCCCCCACTAATTAATTGCAACACAGGATTTTTAGATTGGTCGTAATTTGTAAATCTAAAAATAACCCTTCCATAGTCCGCCACTTTTTTGGCGCTAAATCTCAAGGTGTCTGTTAGTGTAGGTTTATTTCCTGCAGAGTCTTCGAGGGAGGTATTTGAAACAATTAACCGATACTCATTACCCGGCACCCACGTGGGTGTGTAAGTGAGTATCTTACGGGTACTATCTATTACTGGTACTGCACCGGGTATAGCTGCATAGTTGGTATCTCTCAAAACAAGGGCGTTGCTGTCAAATACTTTAAGGGGGTTATTAAAGCTTAGGGTGAGGTCGGTTAATAAATCCTGGGCACCCTGCGCACTGTTGGTATATTTTATTCTCTTTTCAAAAACTGGCTTTAATATCCTAACTATCTTATTGTTTTTTGGCGGCTCTTCCGCATAAGCATTTAACAGGATCTGGCTACTGCTATCCCCGGGTTGCACCGGGTCGTTGGAAAATGCGAATAACTCAGATTTGCTATTGTAGTTTTTACTGCCATCGCCATCTTTTAACGCATAAATTTTAAACGCAGTTGGTGGGAGGTTGCTGAAAAGAAAACTACCATCGCCCTTCAAGCGGGCTGTGTAATCTGGCTTCATCTTTTGCACGGCGCTGTCACTGGTGTTTCTAAAAAGCAATACACTAATGGTGCTGTCAGGCACGCCCGTTTCTGCGAGTATTACTTTGCCTCCAAGCGTGAGGCTATCAATTATGTTACCAGTAGAAAAAACATAGGTAAAATTGCGTAAAACGTTTCCCTCATTGATATCCCGAACGGCGTTACCAAATTGGATGCTGTAAGTGGTATTCGGGAGTAGCGTATCTCGCAGCCTAATAGTAATTGTTTTTAAATTGCTGCTTATAACCGGGCTACTTTTGGGTGAGGGAGAAATGGTCAGGTTATTTTGAACTTCCTGCAGTTCTATGTATTCATCAAAATTTAGGGTGATCCTGTTGCCACGAAAGTTGAGCGCTTTTAAGCCCGGGGTAGCTTTTACCAACACCGGCGAAAGTGAATCCCGGATGCCCCCGGTGGGTGCTCCTATCTGGGCGCAACCGCCACCCAAAAAAACAGACATGTACAATAAAAGAACAATGCCCAGAACGCCAAATACTCTTTTTTTCATGCAGCTCTTAATTGCCGGCGAAACTGGCGTTTAAAGCCAACCACCTCTTTTGCGTGAAGGTAAGCATTGGCTCTTAACCGTTGCTACCTACAAACGCAAAGAAATGCAAAGATTGAATCCAATAATCTGCTTCTGAGCTGAATTCGATTATAACTTTCAGGTCTTAGTCTTCCTCTTGCAGTTCGTGCAATGCCACTGCCAGTTTATTGTCTTTTACAAAATTGCACCAGTGGCAGTCCTGTTTTCCGCAACCGGTATAAAACTCCCGGTTTTGGATTTTTCCCCAAACGAGGCTTATTTGCTGTTTCACCGTTTCGGTATCCGCGGGGGTTATAACGATCTTCTCTTTGCGGTAGGCTTTCTTTTTATCTGGTTCTACAAAATCAAATTCGGTGCTGATAACCTTCCAGTCTTTTTGAGTGTAATTATCTATGAGTACTTTGTAAAAAACAGCCTGCCGCCAGTAGTCGCCACCGTTAGGATCTTTTTCATTAGGGCCTTTCATTTTAGGCAGGGCGTTGTCTACGTTGCCACTTTTATAATCTACCACATTTATTTCTTTGCCATTAAATTCAAGTTTATCGAGTTTACCCTTTAGCGGCACGCCATTAACCACCACGTTGGTTATATTTCTTTCTATGGCAACAATCTTATTCCATGAGTGCATATACTTTTCATAGTACTGGGGCAACACCAATGCACCTTGTTCCATTCTTCTGTCAAATTCCTCCTGCGTAAAATTTTCCCGGTGCTTTCTTAAGTAGGCGCTAAAGTCTGCTACCATTTCTTTGCTGGATGGAAACCTTTTATGGTCATCAGCGAGCATTTTGGTAAATAACTTTTCAAGCGCATGGTGAATGGCACTCCCAAATTCCAACGTTTCACTTTTACCGGCAGGTATACGAATCAGATTTTTGTAGTAAAAACCCAGGG
>JAYTBG010000132.1:0-1932 GCA_043737055.1 Chitinophagaceae bacterium
GGATTTTCAGCTAGCTTAAGCGCAGTCGCCGCCTTCAAGCTTCCTTTATTTTTAAGTGATTCCAGTTTTCCTTTGCGCACACTCACCAGCGCCATCTCCGTCATCACAAAAAGTGCATTCAAGAATATCAGGAAGAATAAGATTAAAATTTCCGTCATTGTTTTTGTCCTTTGTTACCTATTGAGTTTTCTTTTAATATAAGGGTATAAAGATAGAACGATGCAACTAAAAGCTATTTAATTTTTATCACTACAAACGGGCGTACCACGTCCTTGCGTTTTGCCGGATTAAGGAACGAAAGTTTTAGTTGCGACACCTTAAAAGATTCGGTTTCATATAACAACTCATAGGGTTTGTTTGCTTTGTCTAAATCTGCAAGATGTTGCCGAGCTGTGATGAGGAATTCCCCGCTATTAAACACGCCGCTGCTGTCTTTGTGTGCAAAGTCTGCGTTGGCGTAAAAGTTTAAAGAGTGCCAAAGCTTATCACGATAGGTAAAAGTTTGTTGTGCGGGCAGATTGTTTGCTGCAGCCCATTTGCCAATGTTGCTCCCTACCTGGTACTTTAAAATAGAAGGATATAACCAAAGGTTTAGAAATAAGTTAATGCCAATGATGGTGTAAAGACTCATTTTTAAAAAGTGCGTGGCAGACCTTTTTTTAAAAAACAGTACGAGGAAGCCAACAAATGCGATAATACTTATACTGCTTATTAAAAACGGTGCAGGAAAGGAGAAAAGCAGGAGTGCGATAACCAATACCCACATGAGTAGAAAAATAATAAAATGACTTTTTTCAAAAGCCTTCAGTAACCGGGGCCGTTCGTTTTGCAAACAAAGCCTTTCCAGAAACTTAGCGGTGATGATAGCCATAAAGGGAAGTGTGACATAAATGTAATGTGGTAGTTGGTATTTGCTACTGCCGAGAGAAAGGTAACCCAGCACAAAACCTCCCATACAAATCCACTCTTCCGGGTGAGCGATCTTAACTTTTTTTTGCACTATAGTTTTTATCTCTTCAAAAAATGCTGCAACAAAAACGAAGATCCATGGGAGAAAACCCCAGAGTAAATTTTGGAAGAGGGTAAAAATATTGGCATTGTTGTTCCAAACCGATTCACCTGTGATACGACCAAAGCTTTGCGTCCAGAAAAAAAATCGTAGGCCTGATACACCTGTTTTTCCGTTAACAACTTTTTGCGGCTGAAGGTCAAATTGCTGGTACAAGCCAATGCACATAGGTAATAGCAAGATGCCGATAACAACAATTGCCAGTAGGTAATGCCATCTAAAAAATACTTTGAAATTACGCAGTATTAAAAAATGAGCACCAAATGCAAAGAGTGGTATCAGCAATGCTATGGGGCCTTTGGTAAGCATGCCACCCGCAATACCAGCGCATCCCGCAAAAAAATAAATGTTCTTATCTGTCCTGAACCAGTTTGCAAGTTGCCAGATGCTAAAGATGACCCAGCTCATTAAGATGGTATCTGTTCTTACATCATTGTTCATAAGAAAAAAAGCCTGACAAGATGCTAAAATGAGCGCAGCTAAAATGGCAACATCTTTCTTGTAATACAGTGCACAGAACTTGTAGGTAGAAAATAAAGATAGCAGCGAAAAAAGCAGGGAGGGAAATTTATACCCAAAATTATTTATACCAAATAGTTTAAGGCTTAAGGCGCTTACCCATAATAAAAACGGCGGTTTATCCAGGTAATCTTTTCCAAATTCAAATACCTGCAGGTAGTTGCCAGAAAGCATCATTTCCCTGCTCATGCCGGCATATTGAGATGCATCAATATCCATCATATTTATGCCAAACCCGAGGACATAGACTAGTATGGCGGCAGCAAAAATCCAGGTAAGCTTCTTCATAAACTATGCGCTCCATTTTGAAGCAATCCATTTTTGCTGTTGTGAAATAATCCTGC
>JAYTBG010000133.1:0-4913 GCA_043737055.1 Chitinophagaceae bacterium
AAAACCACAACCCTTTTTAATGGCATCTGGTTTTATTTTGGTGAAGACTGCTACGCCGCTGTAACCCTTTTTTTGAGCACAGAACCAATGATGTTCAAAGCCAAGTGCTTCCAGTGCCTTCACATCTATGTCATCCTCCGTGGCTTTCACTTCTTGCAGGCAAATAACATCTGCAGGATTTGTTTTGAGCCAGTCTATAAAACCTTTTTTTATTGCAGCACGCAGGCCGTTCACATTGTAAGAAATGATGCGCATAAACAGTTTGGTTGAGATCGTAAAAATAACGCATGGGAGGTCTTCAAAAACCCGTATTGTCATAATAAAATTTCATTTACATGAAATCAAAATACAACTGCAGTAACTATCTCTAACTGGCTATCTGCTTCCCTCCGCTACGATAAAGCTCCCCGCCCGTCCGGCGGGGCTGAGGGGCTCTACAAACCCTCTCTTCACCAACTCTTCTGCAATCTGCACAGCATTGGTAGCAGCGCCTTTGCGCAGGTTGTCGCTCACTACCCAACAGTTTAGTGTATTAGGCTGGCTCTCGTCCCTGCGTATACGGCCCACAAAAGTATCATCTTTGTCATGAGCGGTTAAGGGCATTGGGTACACGAAATTTTCAATATCATCTTGCAATATTACGCCCGCACTGTTGTGTAAAATATCTTTCAACTCAGTCAAAGAAAAATCATTTTCAAATTCTATGTTTAAACTTTCGCTGTGGCCACCCATGGTAGGTATGCGTACACAGGTAGCCGTTACACGAATCGAATTGTCTTCCATGATCTTCTTGGTTTCATTTACCATTTTCATTTCTTCCCTGGTATAACAATTATCGGTAAACACATCTATCTGCGGAATTGCATTCAGGTCAATAGGATACTTGTATGCCATGGGTCCTTCTACCCCTTTGCGTTCATTCATCATTTGTTCTACAGCTTTAACACCAGTACCTGTTACGCTTTGGTAGGTACTTACTACCACCCGCTTTATTTTATACCGATCGTGAAGAGGCTTTAGCACCACTACCATTTGTATAGTGCTACAGTTTGGGTTGGCAATTATTTTATCAGCTGCAGTCAGCACATAAGCATTCACTTCCGGCACTACTAATTTTTTGGTCTCATCCATGCGCCATGCACTGCTGTTGTCTATCACAGTAATGCCTGCATCCGCAAACTTCGGAGCCCATTCCAGGGAAGTACTTCCCCCGGCAGAAAAAAGTGCGATAGCAGGTTTAGCATTGATGGCATCCTGCATACTAACAACCTTGTATTTTTTCCCTTTAAATTCTATTTCTTTTCCTATAGATCTTTCGGAAGCAACGGGCACCAGTTCTGTAACCGGAAAATTCCGCTCCGCCAATACCTGCAACATTTTTGTGCCTACCAGGCCGGTAGCGCCTACAACCGCAATTTTCATTTTTCGTTTTTTAGGTATAAAAAATAAGCCTCCCGTTTTTGGCGGAAGGCAGCTTTATTTTAAAACATAAAGTGATACTTAGCTCCGCCAATGGCCCGTCGTAAACTTTATGCTATGTTTTATAAATTTCATAATGGGTGTCGAAAATAGGTACAAAAAGTGGAGCCGCCAAATCTTAAGTAAGTATTGAATTTATTACGACCTCGCCGTTTGGTCAGCCTGTTTTGCGTAGCATTAATTGCGGTAACCTTAACTTAATATCAACAATCAATTGCAGCGACAGCACGGCTTATTCAAATCATTCCGTAGCTGAGGTATCGGGAACCATAATATCCTATCTTTAAAAAAATACAAGTTTTATTTATGAAGAAAAACATTCTGAACTGCCTCCTGGCCTTACTTACCTGTTCTACACAGGCCCAATTTTCAGATAATTTTAGCGATGGGGATTTTACCAGCAACCCGGCATGGGCAGGCAATACTACAGACTTTATCATAAACGCATCTCAACAACTGCAAAGCAACAACAGCATTGCCAATGCCAATTTTTACCTCAGCACAGCCAGCACAAAAGCAACCACAGCACAATGGGATTTTTATTGCCAGTTCACTTTCAACACCTCGGGTACTAACTATACAGATGTTTACCTCACAGCATCAGCAAGTGATCTCACACTTGCCAGTACTACTGGCTATTTTGTGCGCATTGGTAACACAGACGATGAAATAAGTTTATATAGAAAAGATGCCGGCGTGGCTGCTGTAAAAATTATTGATGGCGCTAACGGAAGCACCAACACAAGCAGTAACAGTATACGGATAAGAGTCACCCGCAATGCAGGTAATCTCTGGTCTTTAAACAGAGACCTCACGGCAACGGGTAACAGCTACAATAGCGAGGGCACCGTAACAGACGCCACATATACAACATCAGCTTTTTTTGGGATCTGGGTAAGACAAAGTACATCGAGTTTTTTTCAGCGCCATTTTTTTGATGATGTGGCTGTTTCTAATTTTGTTCCTGATGTAACGCCCCCATCAATACTTTCAGCCTCTGCTACCAGCATCAATATGCTGGATGTGTTGTTCACCGAGCCGGTAGAAACTGCCAGTGGCCAGGCAGCTGCTAACTACGCTGTAAACAATGGTATTGGCGCTCCGCTCACAGCCGTTAGAGATGCAGGCAATCCTGCCCTTGTGCATTTAACCTTTGCCAACAGTTTTCCTAACCGAACCAATCTTACACTCACCGTAAATGGAGTAAAGGACCTGGCGGGAAATACACAAAGCAATAGCACGGCAACATTTAGCTTTTTCACCGCCGCTCAATACGATATTGTAATAGATGAAATTATGGCCGACCCTACGCCGCTCGTACGACTGCCAGATGCAGAATGGATAGAACTCAGGAACACTTCCGGCTTCGATGTTAATTTACTAGGTTGGCGCATTGGTAAACCCAGCGGTCAAAGCGGTCCCTTGCCTTCTTATGTTTTGAAGGCTGATAGTTTTGTTGTTATTACTACCAGCGGTGCGGTAGCTGCGTTATCAGCCTTTGCACCTACATTGAGCGTTACCAGTTTCCCAGGCCTGGGCAACACCGGAGATCAACTTTACCTGCGTTCTTCCGACGGGCAACTAATTCATACAGTAAATTATACCGACGCCTGGTACCAGAACGAATTGAAGAAAGGCGGCGGATGGACGTTGGAGATGATAGACAGCAACAACCCCTGCAGCGGAATGAGCAATTGGAAAGCCAGTACCGATGCGAAGGGCGGCACACCGGGCAAGAAGAATTCTATTGATGGTGCAAATGCAGATGCCAGTGCTCCAAACTTGCTGCGTGCTTACGCAACCGACAACCTCAATATTGTATTAGTGTTTAGTGAGCCGTTGGATAGCAGCAAAGCAGCCGTGGCAGCAAGTTACAGCATCAGCGATGGTATCGGTGTTCCGCTAGCTGCTACGCCATTGGCTTTTTCATTTGACAGGGTGGCACTGCGACTTACCAATCCGCTACAGCGTAATAAAATTTATATGGTCACAGTTACAGCCCTAACTGACTGTGCCGGAAATGCGGTTTCCAACAAGCAGGCTGCCCGTGTGGGGTTGGCAGAAAACCTTTTGCGAAACGATGTAGTGGTAAACGAAATCCTTTTCAACCCCGGGCCTGCCAGCAACGATTACGTAGAGTTGTATAACCGTAGCAATAAAATTATCAGCCTGCGCAATGCCTACCTCGCCAACCGCAGTACAACTGGAGTTGTCGCCAGCGTTACCCAACTTAGTGCAGAAGATTACCTGCTGTTTCCCAAAGATTATATAGTAGTCACGGAAAGTGCAGGATTAGTGAAAGCAGCCTATGTGGCTACCAATCCTTTGGCGTTTATTCAAATAAACATGCCGTCTTACAACGATGATGCTGGCAATGTGCTTTTGCTAAACGAGCAGGGAGCCATTGTAGATGAAATTAATTATAAAGACGACTGGCATTTTAAATTGATAGGCGATGAAGAAGGCGTGGCGCTGGAAAGGATCAACTTTGATGATACAACAGTTGATAACCTGCAAACGCTGAACGTAAATGAGCAGGCTGCCAACTGGCACAGTGCCGCTACCAATGCAGGTTATGGTACGCCCACTTATAAAAATTCGCAATACAGGTTAGATGCAAGCGTGCAAGGCACCATCACAGCTACGCCGGAAATTGTGAGTCCCGATAACGATGGCCTCGATGATTTCTTAACGCTCGACTATAATTTCCCCGAGCCGGGTTATGTAGCCAACGTTACCATTTTTGATGCGGCGGGCCGACCGGTGCGCTACCTGCAGCGCAATGCCCTAGCTGGTGTAAAGGGTTATTTCCGTTGGGATGGTTTGGGTGAAAATAGCAAGACTTTGCCCTCCGGCATTTACATCGTTTATACCGAAGTATTTAACCTGCAAGGCAAAACCAAAAAGTTTAAAAACGTGGTGGTGCTTGCCAGAAGGAATTAATGCAGCTTGCTTATGAAAGAGCTGAATGAGCCTTTGCAAAAACCTTGAGATGCCGGGAAACTTCATTGCCATAATGATGCACGATGCGGACCAATAAAAAAATCTTTTCTGTTTACATTCTCACCAGCGTGAACAAAACGGTAATCTACACCGGCATGACAAATAGCCTGGAGGAAAGGATTGTAGAGCATTATCTTGACAGAATTGATAAAGATCATTTTACAGGTAAATACAACTGTTTTTATTTGGTTTTTTATGAAGATTACAAATATGTAAATGATGCCATTACAAGAGAAAAAGAGATAAAGGGTTGGCTGCGGATTAAGAAGGACAAACTTATTTCAGAATTTAATCCCAAGTGGACATTCTTAAATGCTGAACTGTTAGGGGAATGGCCCCCAAAAGATGGCTATCATAGAAAGAATTTGTAATTATGTAGTTCTAGTTCTTTATTGTGTCATGCGGCGGCACGAAGCATCTCAATTCCCAAT
>JAYTBG010000134.1:0-4912 GCA_043737055.1 Chitinophagaceae bacterium
AGTTATTGGACCAATATTACTTTTAATAAAGATAACAGCAGCAGTAAACGATTTATTTTTAATGCTCAAAATGAACCAACTATTGCCTTGCTAATGGCAAATCAATTGTTGCATGAGTTAATAGCAAAATATCCTGTTCAAAAAAAGAAAATTTACATCGGCGGCTTATCAATGGGTGGTATGGGCACCTTTGATCTGGTAGCCCGAAACCCCGGTTTATTTGCCGCTGCATTTCCTATTTGCGGAGGCGGAGATCCTTCCACTGCCAAAAAATTACAAAAAACGAAGTGGTGGGTTTTTCATGGAGCGAAAGATGATGTAGTGCCGCCTGGCTATTCACAACAAATGGTTGAAGCACTTCAGGCAGTAAGGGCAAAGGTTAAGTTTACATTATACCCCGATGCCAATCATAATAGTTGGGATGCGGCCTTTGCAGAGCCCGGGCTGATGAGTTGGTTGTTTGCACAAAAGAAATAATTTCACTGCTCAAATCTTTTTATGCAAAAAATATTTTTAGCAGGCTGTACGCTGCTGTCTCTCGTTGCTTGTTCTACAACAAAGAAAACATTTAACTCTATGAAGTTTGCAGACAATGTGGTAGTAGCACACCGCGGTGCATTCAAAAAAAATGGATTCCCCGAAAATTCTATTGCTTCTTTGAAAGAAGCCATCAGGCTCAACTGCACGGGCAGTGAGTTTGACGTTCGTATGACGGCTGATGATTCACTGGTCATTAACCACGATCCGGATTATAACGCACTCGAAATAGAAAAAGCAACCTACGCCCAATTAGCAGCCCAACCATTATCTAACGGAGAAAAATTGCCTACGCTCCAGGAATACTTACTGGCCGGCATGCAGCAAGATCGCACTCGACTGGTGTTAGAAATAAAGCCTTCGGGCATTAGCAAAGAAAGAGGGAAATTAATTGCTGATAAAGTGCTTGCCCTGGTAAACAAACTTAGGGCAGCGCACATGATTACCTACATCAGTTTTGATTATGATATGTTGCTACACATAAAATCCAAAGCCCCGGTAGCATTTCTACAATATTTAAATGGCGAAAAATCTCCGGCGCAGTTGGCAAAAGATGGTATTCATGCTGCCGACTACAACATGGCTGTTTTTAAAGCAAACCCAACCTGGATAGCAGAAGCTAAGCAACGTAACATTGTTTTAAATGCATGGACGGTTAATAAAAAAGAAGACATGGAATGGCTGATCCGGGAAGGCTTTGAGTTTATAACTACCAACGAGCCGGAGATGCTATTGGCGTTGGTCACCGCAACAAAAAAATAAGAGATCTATATCAAACTCTGAAGCAGATTTAATCTTTACCATATAGATTTTTACCTCGTGAACAACGATACTTCCAAGGCATAAGACATGGGTTAACAAGGCCGTTCCAACCCAATCATTTCGTGTTTTTTTATTTTCCGGGTCGGCTCGGAACAGTAATTTGTAATTAGCCGGACGCCTTCCTTTCGTTTTCTTTTCTCAATAGAATTGTTATTTAAAATTCCTCGCTCCGGGGAAAATTTTTTCAGATGTTGTAGTTCTCACCTGCGAACTTTTATTCAGCCCGGATGGTATAGATTTTTCATCCGGGTATGCGAGTGTTAATAGGGGCAGATTTTCTTCCCTGGTTGCTGTAAGGTTTCGCAGCAGGGGAGAAAAATTATGACAGGCTTTTACAATTACATGAATTACTTCTCCTTCTATTTGCAGTTTTCCTTCAGCCATGATCAGCCGGGATTGTAATATTTCTTTCCTGAATTTTTCGAAGAGGCTTTCGAAGATCACCAGGTTAGCAAATCCCGTTTCATCTTCAATGGTCATAAAACAAACACCACCGGCAGTGCCGGGTCGTTGTCTTACGAGCACTAGCCCTGCCACTTTAACGAAGTCTCCGTCTTTAGCTGCTGCTAATTTATTGGCTGGCGTTATGCGCAACTGATCCAACTTTTCTCTTACAAAACTTACCGGGTGCGCTTTCAAGGAGAAGGCAGTGCTTGCGTAATCGTGTACTACATGCTCAGAAGCTGTCATGTTCGGTAAGTTTACCTGCTCGCCTTGCGCATCGGGAGAGGCATGCCCGGTGAACATGGCTACAGGCCTGTCTTTTGTGGTTACCTCCCAAAGTGCCTCCCGCCTGTCTAACCCAATAGAACGAAACGCATCTGCATCCGCTAATTTTTCTAACGCAGCTTCGGGTACATTCACGTCACGCAAATCATTAATGCACGAAAACATGGTTGTTCTTGCTGCAATCAGTAATTCCATATCATCTGCCTTTAAACCCTTTACCTGCCTGAAACCAAGGCGTAAGCGATGATATTTGCCCGCTTTTGTTTGATCGGCTTTGTCATTACTTTCCCATTCGAGTTGGTTATCCCAGAGAGAATAATTGATATCTACCGGCAGTACTTCTACCCCATGTTTTCTTGCATCCCCAATTATTTGCGCCGGTTGATAAAAGCCCATCGGCATGCTGTTCAGCAAAGCACAGGCAAACACATCAGGGTAGTAACATTTTATCCAGGAAGAAACATATACCAGCAATGCAAAACTTGCGGCATGACTTTCCGGAAATCCGTAACTCCCAAATCCTTCCAATTGTCTAAAAACTCTTTGCGCATATTCAAGGGGGTAGCCTCGTTCGGTCATGCCCACAATGAGTTTTGTTTCAAATTTTGAAACTAGTCCGTGAGCTTTAAATGTGGCCATGCTTCGCCTGAGTTCATCCGCTTCTGACGGCGTAAATCCTGCCGCAACAATGGCGATCTTCATTGCCTGCTCCTGGAAGAGTGGCACGCCCAAAGTGCGGCCCAAAATTTCTTCTAATTCCTTAGAGGGATACACAACCGCTTCCTCGCCATTGCGTCGGCGCAAATAAGGATGCACCATGTCGCCCTGGATGGGACCGGGCCTCACAATGGCCACTTCAATAACCAAATCGTAAAAACAGCGTGGTCTTAATCTTGGCAACATGGTTTGCTGCGCCCGGCTTTCTATTTGAAATACTCCGATGGTATCTGCATGGCAGATCATATCGTACACGGATGGATCATCCTGCGGAATATTCGCCAATGTGAGATCTAATCCGTAGTGTTTTTTTGCGAGGTCAAATGCCTTGCGAATGCAGGTAAGCATACCCAGCGCCAGCACATCAATTTTCATAAAGCCGAGCGCATCTATATCATCTTTATTCCATTCAATACAGGTGCGGTCCTGCATGCGTGCATTCATGATGGGCACGAGGTCGCTTAATTTTCCCCGAGTAATTACAAAGCCGCCGGTGTGCTGCCCAAGCTGGCGTGGAAAGCCCATGAACTCTTTAGTAAGCTGAAGCACTTTTCTCAGGTGCTTATCGCCGGGGTTCATTCCTTGTTCTGTCAGGCGTTTACCCTCAAACCATTCATCGGTAAATTCCCAGATAGAGCCAGACAATCGGTTGATACTGTCTACAGATAATCCCATAGCCTTGCCTACATCTCTGATAGCTCCCTTTTGATGTTGTTGAGTGACGGTAGCAATAATTGCGGCCCTGTCTCTGCCATATTTATTGTAGATGTGTTGTATCACTTCCTCCCTGCGTTCATGTTCAAAGTCAACATCAATATCCGGCGGCTCGTTGCGGGCCGAAGAAATAAAACGCTCAAAC
Organism: Chitinophagaceae bacterium; assembly: GCA_043737055.1. GTDB lineage: Bacteria > Bacteroidota > Bacteroidia > Chitinophagales > Chitinophagaceae > Ferruginibacter. The sequence continues at coordinate 3,665 of JAYTBG010000134.1, forward strand.
AAGAGGTCAAATTTTGTTGGATCAACAGAAGTAATACCCAGGCAATAACACACCGTTGAATTGGCTGCAGAACCCCGACCCTGGCAAAGAATTTTTTGCTGTCGTGCAAAACGAACTATATCATGCACCGTAAGAAAGTAGGCAGCATAATTCATCTCTGCAATAAACTTTAGCTCATGCCTGATGGCTGCAATTGTTTTTTCGGGGAGTGTTTCACCATAGCGTTCTGTAGCGCCCTGCCATGCCAGTAACGTTAATTCCTCCTGGGGGCTACGGCCTTCTGTACAAATCTCTTCGGGGTATTCGTATTTTAATTCATCTAATGAAAAATTGCAGGCAGTGGCTATTTGCTCTGTTTGTGCAATGGCATCCGGGTACTGCCTGAAGAGGCGGAGCATTTCTTCTGTAGGCTTTAAAAACCTTTCTGCATTGGGATGTAAACGAAATCCTGCATTGTAGATGGTGCATTTCTCCCTGATGCAGGTAACGATATCCTGCAATTGACGGCGGCCGGGCTCATGGTAATGCACATCGTTGGTAGCCACCAACGATATATTTAGTTGCGCAGAAAGTTGGGTAAGCCGGTGTAGATATTTGGCATCATCTCCCTGGTATCGTCTGCATGCAGCCAGGTAAACATGTTCCCCAAAAGCTGCCCCATACTCTTTTACAGTTTCCTTAAACGAAATTTCAAAATCAAAGGAGCTGTTCAACGCATCGGGTGGGAGTATTATAAATTTCACATCGGTGGCATATTGGTAAACATCTGCTTTGTATAAATGACATTCCCCTTTTTCTGCCCGCTGATTTCCTGTGGTAAGTAAATTACACAACTGAGCATATGCCTTAACGTTAGTAGGGTAAGCCAGCAAGCTTACGCCGTCTAAAAGATCAAGGCGGCAACCCACAATTATTTTCATCCCCAACTTTTTTGCGGCAGCATGAGCCCGAACAATTCCTGCAAAGCTATTCCGATCTGTGATGGCAATTCGCCTATAGCCCAATGCCATGGCCTGTTCTACCAACTCTTCCGGGTGGGATGCACCCCTTAAAAAGGAGAAGTTAGTGGTTACGTGCAATTCTGTGTAGTGCTTTTCCACTTCTATATTTCTTTCAGGGAGTAAGTAGGCGGGGACTTCAGATATTGCATCATCATTTTCATTCTCCACGTTACAGTTTTTAATTATTAATGTCCAACTAATATGGGCTAAAGCCCAAAAGGAAATATTTTATTCGGACAACAATGTT
>JAYTBG010000135.1:0-1922 GCA_043737055.1 Chitinophagaceae bacterium
AAAAGAAAAGATCAAAAAAGAATTGATGTGTTTTAGGATTTAGACCGCCACATAAAAATAGCGGCACTTCTCCGGTACCGCTATAATCGAAAACCAGCAGTTCATCAAAATGAACCACAAAATGTTAGGCCCAGGTTATGTCCCCGGGTGAAAGAGAAGTTATAAAATCGTTGCTTACTTTTTGCCCGGCTGCAATCATTCTTTTCATTTCGTCGGAATCGAATGAGAGGCCACCGGGGCCACCTCCCAGTGGTTTATCGGGGCGAAAGTTATACAGTTTTAATGGCAGTTTATTTTCAAAAGGATTTCCATCTTTGCCTGCTTTAAAATATTCGTTGATCTTGGCTTCTTCAATGCCGGCCTTCTTCATTTTCTTTTTTACTGCATCTATATAAGCCAGGGCTTCGTTATACTGACCAGGAACAATGAGATCATTCTTGGCAACATCTTCGGTAAAAATATCAATGGTTTGCTGCAATATGGGGAAGATGGTTTTAAACTCAGTGTCCAGTAAAACCTTTTGCCCCGTAGACAATAGAATGGTAAATACCTCGATCGCATCATTATCTATCGCCATTTGAATACCCGCATATTCTCTTACGCCGCCGTCTACAAACTGGTAGTTCGGGTGTGCTTCGCCCGGCACTTTCAAATTTACTTTTATGGGTGGCATAAACACGGGCTGGCAGGCCGACGCCATCACTGCTTTGCGAAAATGGTCTCCGTTCACTAATGTTCTTACTTCGTAATGTTGAGATGCTGTGGGCGCAGGGTTGTTGGTAAAAACTACCAACTCGCTTGTTTGCAAACAGGTGGTGGTGAGGTATAAATGTTTGCCCGATGCCTGCAGGATCTGGTAGTTCTCTTCATTGAAATATTTTTCTATCAACTGCCACAAAGGGGTTGCATCAAAAATAGAATGTTGGCTCAGGCGATCGCCGAGATTGCCCTTTGTAATAATATCACTTGTTTTGATGTTGGTATACAACTCTTCTAACAAATCATAAGCGCCCATCGCAGCCAAGGGCGCAATTAGAGAACCGGTACTGGTACCTACATACATATCAAAATCCAGATTAGGGTATTCTCTTAAAAGTCGTTTAACTACCCCCACGGCAAAGGCTCCTTTGGAACCTCCACCACTTATTACCAAGGCTCTTTTCATAATGGCAGTTTATTCGTTAAAAGGTTCTTTGGTTTTTTTGATCTTGCTGAGTCGCAGGCCCAGTGCGGTTTGTAACCACCAGTTGTCGAACTCATAATCCCGGTGTGCGGTAAAGCCCAATACCAATTTGTTCAGCAGGTCTATATGAATGCCACCGCCTGCGAGTTTCTGCTTGCCCGTGCCCCAGAGGTGATCTCCGCTGAGGTGCAGGTTGGCCGCACTCCCAAATGGCCCAGCATTAAAAGTTTTTAGTTTTACAGAAATGGTAGGGCCAAACTGACCTTCGAAAGTTTTGCCAGCATAAAACCCTCCAGCTATTACGCCTGCTCTCAACTTGCCGGGCACAACCGTCACCTGCGGAATAAATTGAAAGCCGCCAACATACAAATCGGCACCGCTGTGAAAATCAGTGACCATTCCGTTATGAATTTTTGCGTGCATTACAAACCCGGGTGGAAATTCTGTACCCTGTGCCATACCAATGAGAGAAGCCACACAAAACAAAATGGCGAAGGTAATTTTTACCCTTAGTATTTTCATAAAAGCAGTTTGAAGTATTTACTAAAAATAGAGATGAGTGCGTTTACAAGCAATACCTCATTTTGGTGAGGAGGTAGGACGGTTTATTTCCTTTAGACAACTTCAACGGATGACACCATCTCAAATAAATCCTAGCAGATATTGGATAAAATTATACCTAGATACAAAGTGAGATATGGCTTGCTTCGAACATGAATTGAATTAAGAATTGGGGTAA
>JAYTBG010000136.1:0-4878 GCA_043737055.1 Chitinophagaceae bacterium
ATTTCCTCCTTGTTGTCGTAAAACACAAAATAGTAGATAGCCGCTCCAATACCCAAAACAACAAGGGCGAGGAGTAGTAACAAAGCTGGCTTGTTAGAACTGGTTTCCCGGGCAGGTGTGCTAAAAGAGATTTCATCCTGCGCTTTTTCCCTGATGGTTACCGGTTGTTGCTCAAGTTTTGGATTGATGGTATTGCCCTGGGTGAATTCATAAGTATCCTGTTGGCTCTTTTGTAGTGTACCAATACCCTCAATGATCATCGGCTTGCCTATGTTTAAAAACTGGCGGGAAAGGAGGCTGTATGACTCAAGATCGGAGGTAGCCAACGGTTTTATTTTGCGGCTTTGTTGCACAATGAACTCAATAAGTCCATCATCTTGCCCAGCCTTATTGTTGTAATCAAATTCTATGGCGCCAGAGGGGAGGCTGGTTTCTTTTTCGCTGTCCGTTGGGATAATAACGTTGGAAGATAGTGTGAAAGTTCCGATGTCTTGAAGGGTTACCGTTTTATTATTGTACAGGTATTGAACAATCAGTTGCTCTAATTTCATCAGTTGGTTTTATGTGTGACAAACCTACCCAATATTAAGAATATAGCCAAGCAAACAACTCATTTCATTAATTTTGCACCATGTTATCTGCAAAAGAACAGTCCTTTATAGAGTACTGGGAAGCACACCGCACAGCTTATAGCGGCGTGGCGAGCAAACTTGGGCGGGGTCTTCCTATGGGCTTCATGTTTTCAGTTCCAATACTCCTCCTGGTGGTGTCCGTTTATTTGTTTTTGCCAGAATGGTATACCAAGATCTCGAACAGAATCTCAGGATCGTTTGTAACTATCCTAGTGGCCGTTATAATATGCATCATTTTTTTCTCTTACTTTCGCATGCATTTTAAATGGGAGATGAACGAACAGCTTTACAACGAACTATTACACAAACAAAAAAAAGGAGAGGCAGCGAAACCATAAAATATTTGCTCTTCCCTCAAATATTAACTATGAAAAAGATTTTGTTTTTATTAATGGCAACGCCGCTATTATTCATCTCTTGTAAGAAAGAGGATGAATGCCCCTACAAAGATTCAGGGGCATCTGCAACGGCCACAGAAAGAGCGAGCCTTGCAAGTTATATAGCTACCAACAACATTACAGCAATAGAGCACAGCAGTGGTGTATTCTATACCATTGCCACGCCGGGCACCGGGACATCTCCTGGTATTTGTTCAAACATCACGGCCCGGTACACTGGTTCTTTAATGTCTAACGGCAGCGTTTTTGACTTCACTCAGGCAGGTAGCCCTGGTATCAATTTTACGCTTGGACAGCTAATCGTAGGCTGGCAAAAAGTACTGCCAGTTTTGAAGGCAGGTGGCAGAATCACTTTATACATTCCACCATCTCTCGGCTATGGTAGCCGGGATGTTACTGGTGGGCAGCCGCCATCTGTCATCATTCCAGCCAACTCATACCTGAAATTTGACATTGAATTGGTAAATGTTCAATAAACGTTTGTCGGGAGTCAACTGCTGGTTTTAAATAAATTAATTTTGGGCTTTGATGTTTGTCAAAGCCCTTTTTCATTTTAGCTAAATAATTATTGTGAGCCACGAAGCAATTTCAGTTTTTGATATGTTTAAAATTGGTATTGGACCCAGCAGCAGTCATACGCTTGGGCCATGGCGTGCTGCACAATATTTTACGCAATCGTTGGCAAGCAAGAATAGCTTGGTGGAAGTTGTCCGCATAGAAGTGCTTTTATACGGATCCTTAGCTAAAACGGGTGTAGGGCACGGTACGGATATAGCTGTGCAGCTCGGGCTTTGTGGAGACGATCCGGTTACGTTTGATGTAGATCACATTGTCCCGAAAGTGAATGACATCAGGACTACGAAAAAACTCCTTCTCGCCGGGATACATGAGATAGATTTTGACCCGGAACACGACATAGAATTTCTTTACCGGGAATCTTTACCATTTCATCCCAATGCCCTTACGTTTTTAGTGGAACTAAAAAATGGAGATACAATAGCCGAAACGTATTACTCTGTAGGCGGTGGTTTTGTGCAACAGGAAGGGAAAACCAATTCTGTTTCTGCCAATGTTGTTCTGCCGTTTCCAATAGATACTTCGGAGGAGTTATTACATTGGTGCCGAAAAACAGGTATGGCTATCTATGAAGTGGTGCTTGAAAATGAAGCGGCATGGCGCAACGAGGCTGAAACAAAAATTGGCCTGCTTAGTATTTGGAGTGTGATGAAAAATTGCATGTACCGGGGCTGCCACGCCGGTGGAATATTACCAGGAGGTTTACAGGTAAAAAGAAGAGCGGCTGCGCTTAATAAGAAGCTTTTGCAGGACAAGCCTTACGAGGATGTTTCAGGCTGGCAACAAGCGATTAAAGAGGGAGGCAATCATTTCAATTATATCCTTGATTGGGTGAGCTGTTTTGCGCTCGCCGTTAATGAAGAGAATGCATCATTCGGTAGGGTGGTAACAGCACCTACGAATGGTGCAGCAGGCGTAATTCCTGCAGTGCTTCAATACTATATTTTATTCTGTGATGGCGATAGCGAGGAGAAGATTTGCCAGTTCCTGCTTACGGCTTCAGAAGTAGGAAGCATTTTTAAAAAAGGCGCTACCATTTCTGCAGCTATGGGTGGATGCCAGGCAGAGATAGGAGTGAGCAGCGCAATGGCAGCGGCAGCACTCACCGAATGTATGGGCGGCACACAGCGACAAGCATTGATGGCCGCAGAAATTGCTATGGAACATCACCTCGGTCTAACCTGCGACCCGATAAAAGGGTTGGTTCAGATACCATGCATTGAACGCAACACAATGGGTGCCATCAAAGCCATTACAGCCAGCCAACTTGCGCTGCAGAGCAGCCCCGATTTTGCAAAAGTGAGCCTGGACGGTGTCATAAAAACCATGTGGGATACCGCACTGGATATGAACAGCAAATACAAAGAAACTTCCGACGGCGGCCTGGCAGTGAATGTGCCTATAAGTTTGAGTGAGTGCTAGCCCCTGTCCCCTAAAGTAGAACTTGGATTGCAGCTTACACGTCTTTATTAAGAGTTCTGATCTTACGGGGAAGCTTTAAAAAGACAGGGGTTTAAGCCTCCTTCAGGGGTTTGGGGGTTTCACTAAACCCCGTACTGCCGCTTAATATCCCGGTCGTTTTCTCTTTGCTTTATAGTTTCTCGTTTGTCGTAATTCTTTTTACCCTTACCAAGACCAATTTCCATTTTGGCCAGGCCTTTTTCGTTTATAAAAATCTTCAGTGGAATAATACTATATCCTTTCTCTTTACTCTTAGCTTCCAGTTTTTTTAATTCTTTTTTATTGAGCAGCAACTTGCGCTCTTGCAGGGGCTCATGGTTGGTGTATGTGCCAAACGCATATTCAGAAATATGGAGGCTTTTTACATACAACTCTCCCTTATCAAATAAACAATAGCTATCATTGAAACTTGCTTTTCCCTTACGCAAAGATTTTATCTCGGTACCCTGCAATACCATGCCGGCGGTATAAGTTGCCTCGAAAAAATATTCATAATAAGCCTTGCGGTTGTTCAATTCCATGTGGCAAAGATAATTGAACTCCATGTTTAAACCTGCTGGGTTTGCGTGGGTTTATTTGTCAGAATGCAACCAGCTTATTGGCCACACCGGAATATTTCGAACAAACCAAAAAAGGAGAATCAGTACTAATAGCAGAAGTGGGCGGTTAAAGAAAAGCCAGGTTTTTTGTAGCCTGCCAAAGAAAAAATAGACAAGCCCAATAAGCAAAACAGGCAGTAAGAAAAGCAGTAGTAAATTATGATCTGCAGCCGCATGCACACGGGCATGCAGCAGGTGATGCGTAGCACGTGCACTACCACAACCTGCACAATCGAACCCGGTGATTTTTTTAAATATGCACGGAGGGTAGTACTTACTTTGATGTGGCGGGTGGCGATAAATAAAAACAGCAGCCACCAAAGCTGCTGTTAGTAGAAGATACAGTACTGTTTTATTAAGCATCCGGTATTTAATATTGAGAGAGTTCCGAGGATCCAATAAAAGCAAATAAATAAATGACCCAAAGCACCACTGCTGCAATGGCGGAATAAATTGCCCAATCCTTTGCCTTCTTTGCCTCCGCTGCAGCGGCTGCATGCTGTCCATTATTCCATAAACTATCCACTTTAGTGGCAGAGATAATGGATACGATACCCACGGGCAGGCAGCATAGAACCGTGCTGAGAATGGCCCATACCAAATTATTGTCGGGTTTGGGCGGGGGCGGCAGCGACGACTTGTGACCGCCCGCTGCGTGCTGACCCTGGTTGTTTCCATAATTAGAATCTGGCGGTACCCGAATAACTCCATCCGGTAAAACTTTTTTGATGGCCTCAGCAAGGTTGCGTACATCATCTTCAAACCGCTTACTATCTATTTCTACAAACTGCCGGCGATACAACGAGTTCATATTTTGTGGCAACTGCTCCGGTCTCGGCATAGGTACATCATCAAACAACACGGGTATCACCTGTATGTTACGTGCAAGCGCAGTGGCTACTTCAAGTCGAACAAAATCATCTGGATCGTCCAGCCGGCGGTTCCCCTGCACGTCCTTCATGTCTAACCAACTTTTGCCAATTACTACAAGCAGTATATCACATTTGCGTAAGGCATTATCTATGCTTACTACAAAATCATCGCCTGGTAAAATGGTGTTGAAGTCTTTAAATATCTGGTCTTTGGAAAAATATTTTTGCAGCTCATTGTACAGCGCAAGTGCATTCCAACTGCTGTCATCTTTCCTGTAGTTAATAAAAATAGTTCCGGGTAGACTGGCCATGCGCAAAAATTTAATTTAGGTTATGTGGT
>JAYTBG010000137.1:0-4867 GCA_043737055.1 Chitinophagaceae bacterium
GACTTTAAAACAAAAAATAAGATCCTTTTTCTTGAAGACATCGGGGAGTATCTCTACAATGCAGACCGTATGCTTTACCAATTGAAACGGAGTGGCAAATTGGCAAACCTAAGTGGGCTTATTTTTGGCGGCTTCACAGACATGAAAGATACGGAGCGCCCCTTTGGAAAAACAATGGAGGAAATACTTTTTGACATTAGCCAGGATTTGAACATACCCGTATGTTTTAATTTCCCCGTAAGCCATGGCAAAGAAAATGTCGCACTAAAGATTGGTGTAAAATACAACCTCGTTGTAGGTAATAGCGAAGTTGTGTTGAAAGAACTCTAGTTAAAGTGAAAGCAAAGAATCTACTGTACGCTTGTAAATTTGGGAGGAGGCCAGGTTGTTGTGTTTGCCACCCGGGATTGTTACAAAAATATCTCCTGCTTTTAAATGATTTTTTAGTCGCACTCCGGACCTATAAGGCACTACCCAATCGCTGGTGCCATGAAAGATAACCACCGGGGAAGCGACCTCATCCAGGAATTGGTAAGTAGGCAATTTATACTTGCTCATGGCCGATGCCGGGTACATAAAAGCGTAGGACCTTAACAAAGAAGGTATGCTATAATACGGAGTTTCCAGGATCAACATTTTACAGGGCTTTACGGAAGCTGCATACGCTGCAACGGCGGTACCTAAAGACTTTCCGTAAATAACCAGGCTATCGGCGCCAAATTTTGAAGCAGCCATTTTTTGAATTTCGTAAGCAATACTGTACAACTTCTTTTCTGTAAGCTCGCCGGTACTTTTGCCAAATCCAGGGTAGTCGGGTATCCACACTTCGTATCCTTTTTTAGTAAATGCTGTTACAAACGGTGCATAGTGCTCCACATTATTTTTGTTGCCATGGAAATAGAGTATCACGCCTTTCCTGATGGAATCTGTAGGCAAGAACTTTACCATATGCACCGTATCGGTAGCATTAAATGGTATGAACAATTCTGTAAAAGGGCCGGTAAAATTGAACTGGTGAGTGCTCTCCAGTTTTTTGGGATGTAGCAATATCTTTTCCTGCAGGTAGTAGAGTGCAATACCAAGGCTGCAATAAATCAGGATAATTACTTTAAGCCAACCCAGCCACGGCTTTTTTCTTTTAACAGGATACGAAATTGGTTCTGCAGGCGTGTTCATGATCGTTTAAGAAAAATGCGGGACAGCGATTTAGTATTGTAAGATATCCCTGATAAAATTGTGGTATTCGTTAAAGGTAGGAAGGTTATTGTGCCCGCCGCCATGAATCCTTATGAGTGTGATTTTGCCGGGATTTATTGCCTGCAGCTTTTGACTGTTGCTGATAGGCAGCAGGCGATCTTTGGTACCATGAATAATGTAGGTGTGGCAGTTCACGTGCCTTATCCATTTGTCTGTTCTCAGGTGAAAGCGCAACAGAAATCGCATAGGTAATATTGGCAAAAATCGTTCTATAGCTTTAGTGAAACTAAAATAGGGCGCATCCAGAATAAGATAGCGAGGCTTATTATCGCTGGCAATTTTTGCGGCAAAGCCGCTGCCAAGGCTTCTTCCATACACCACAATGTGATGCTCGGTGTATTGCACTGCCAGTGTATCGTATACAAACTGCATGTCTTTCAACATGTCTCTTTCACTGCGCTTGCCCGTGCTTTTGCCAAAGCCGCGGTAATCTACCAGCACCACATCATACTTGTAACGCAAGAAGTCTTTGGCATATTTGGCCCAGCCTTTAATACTCCGGGTATTACCATGAAAGTACAATACGAGCCCCAGGGGGTTTTCTACGGTAAAGTGCAGGCCATTGATGCTTACCCCTTGTTCTACCTCGAAAAAAAGTTCTTTGAATGGGATGTCGTACTTGTATTTGAAGCTGGCATGTAATTTTTCTGGTTTAAAAATAAAAAAGTCCTGCACAAAATAGATGATGGCGGCGAGGGCCACGTACCCAATGATGATATAGAGAATGGTGTTGTTCAATACCAATTATAAAATTCATTGAATATAAACATTCTTTGGCGGGCGCAGAAAGCAGGAGATAACACTTTTGGGGTGGTCCCGAAGAATCGAATATAGTTGGACTGGATAGTTTTCCCAAAATTGCGGAAGCTTATATTATTGCCCCGGGGCATCCCCATCTTTCAAACCTTTTTTAATAGTTTTATTGGCGTCCTTTTCTGTGTTGGCGTCTGGTTTCACTTTTGGCTGATCGAGTTTTTCTTCGGGTTCGTAACTCAAAACAATGTACATGGTAAAATGATCACTGTCTACTTTTTTTGCCCTGGTCATGCTGGCCAATTTAAAGTGGGAGCTGTGAAATACATGATCTAGTGGCCAGCGGAAAAAGGGAATCTTTGCATGGAAAGTATTGTAAAAGCCACGGCCTCTGCGTGGGTCTAAAAGCCCGATACCTCCTGAAAAAGTTCAGTGGTTTTAGACCATGCAACATCATTAAAATCGCCTGCTACTATTACTCCATCTTTTTGTTTGCGGGTTTCTTTGGCAACCATTATTATTTCTGCATCTCTTTCCCGGCTATCTGATGCTTCTGTAGGTACTGGTGGCCGTGGGTGCAATACAAACAAGGTTATCCATTCACGGCTCTTCAGCTGAACCTTTGTTTTAAAGGAAGGAATACCTTCTCCAACAAGTAACGCACCTGGGTACTGTCAAGCGCCAGCTTACTGTACAGATGCATCCCATAAGTATTGCCTTGTGGTACCGCTACCCGAAATGGAAAGCTGCCTTCTATATTTTTCAAATTGTGTTGCCAGATGCTATCAGATTCGGTTGTGATGAAAATATCAGGATCTTTTTCTTTAACGAGTGCGAGCACTTTGCAGTAAGATGTATTTGGCTGCAGCACGTTGCAAATTAACATGCTTACCTTGGTTGTGCCGGCAGCACTTCCTTTACTTTGCAGCACCTGCTTGTGACCAAGAAAAGTATATGGCCATGCTTTATAAGGCTGCACAATGATCACTATGGCCAACATAGCTACAAAGACATATCCCCGCCGGCCTCTTTTAAAATAGAAAAATAAATACCATAAGATGCCGGGTATTGCAATGCTAAAAGTTTGCAGCCGGGGATAATCTCAAATACGGATGTACCATTGTTTGTGAGGCAGAAATAGCAACAAAAGAGATGATGGCCAACAAGCCGAAAATGAACAAGCCAATAATGCGAACTAAGCGTTTAGACAAGGGAATTATTGCTGCTTATAGTTTAAAAATAAGGAGAGATTTTTACTGCCACCGATCTCTGGGAATGTTTTGCAAATTACATGCGGATGATTGATCGGATTTCTAATTTCTTTTTTTACCTGTGAGCGTTAGGTGATTTGTTTTTTCCATGCTTCCATTCCCCCGGCAAGATTCAGCAAATTTTCGTACCCATACTTTTGTTGGAGTCGCTGAATGACTAAGGCGCTGCGAATACCCTTTTGGCAATAAAATACAACAGGCTTGTCTTTTGGAATTTCCTCTAACCTAAAAAAAACACTGTTCATCGGTACCAATAGACCGCCGATATTAAAAAGTTCGTTCTCGTAGGCTTCTCTCACATCAATCAACACAAAGTCTTCGCCGCTTGTCATTTTTTCCTGTAGAGCCTTTGGGTCAATTGACTGCATCAGAATTTATTATTTTATAAAGTGCAGCTTGCCTTTTACCGGCTACAGCATCTCCGGTACACGAAGCCATATCAAATCTATTCTTCCTCATCTTCGTGCGGATAGATACGGCTCAATTTTAATTTGCTCGCTGGTGCTACCACCAACGGGAATTTCTCTATCGCCACATTACTTTGCTCCAGGCCGAAACTCCGCTCTTCGCTCACCCCTAGCTCTTTTACCCAGAAATAAAGTTTCATAATTAGTTCTTCAAAGAAAGGCAACTCATTATCCTGGCTAAGAAATTTTTCCATCACTATAAACTGGAAGTCACCAACCATATTATTGCGCTGTTGACTTTCGTAGCGGCTCATAATATTAACCTCCCTGTTGGCTACAAGGTCTTCTACCACTTTTTTAAACATCAGGTTTAAACGTGGTTGAATTCTAAAGCCTAAGCGAAACTCTACCCTAATAATATCGTTTGGAATAATATGTTCTACCGAATAGTCACCGGTGTAAGGATCATCTAAAGTATCTACATGCACAAACCAATAAATATCGGCCCGTTTAGGCATGCCACTCAAGATGCTGTACATGATTTTATGCTCTATCTCCTTAGGGTTGTTGGCACTGGTAAGGTATACAAGATGTGTAGCATATTTAGGCACGGACATATCGTTGCTTAGCTCCTCCAGCTTGGGAATGTATTCTTCTATTCTCACAAATTCTACGTAACGATTTTTTATTTTCCTGGCCCTGAACCAAACATACATTACCATGAACAGGGCGCCACCGACAATTAAAGTTACGAACCCACCATGCGGAAACTTGTTGAGGTTGGCAAGTAGAAAACTGATTTCAATGCCGATATACACTAGTAAAAACAACCAGATCAAAATTGGCTTGATACGGCGGGATACCATGTAGTTAGAAAACAGGACCGTGGTAGCCAGCATACATAAAGTAATAGCCAAACCATAAGCCGCTTCCATAGCACCCGAAGACCGGAAATACAAAACAATACCACAGCAACCTACAAATAGCAAAAGGTTGATGCCTGGTATAAACAATTGTCCTTTAGCTTCACTCGGAAATTTGATGCGCATTTTTGGCCAAAGGTTCAGGCGGATCGCTTCGCTTATCAGCGTAAAAGAGCCGCTAATGAGGGCCTGGCTTGCGATGATTGCCGCAATTGTTGCAATGATAATACCTGAGATTAAAAACCATTCCGGCATC
>JAYTBG010000138.1:0-1906 GCA_043737055.1 Chitinophagaceae bacterium
ACATCAATGTTCCCTGAGGAAAAACAATGGTATCATCCTCTTCCTTTACTAAGTACTGGCTGCCTGCTTCCTGTTGTAGTGGCGCAATGATGAGCCATTTGCGGTTGCGTAAAATCCGATGTGTGGCACTCTCTACATATTTACCGGATTCGCTGTGCAGCAACTTTGCAACATCTGCCGCCTGGTGCGCTGTAAAACCAAATGTTTTGATCATTTCGTATAACACAGAATGTAACGCCGCAGTTTGTTGCAATTTTAAAACCGGTATGTGTACCTCATTACCGTGCGCCACCAGTAATTTTTGCTTAATCTTCTCTATGGCAGCCTGGTAAATAATATTGATCTCCCGGAAACGATTGGCATTGTTGGCCAGATTTTCTCTCACCTGCGGGAACACTTTTTCTAAACCAGGTATGAGTTGATTGCGAAAATAGTTACGGGTATATTTATCGCTGCTATTGGAGGAATCTTCCCTGTAAGACAAGTTATGTTCGTTCGCAAATGCGAGTATTTCTTCCTTGCCGGCAAATAATAGTGGCCGGACAATTTGCTTATGCTTGGGCACGATACCCTTAAGCCCATTGATACCAGAGCCCTTGAAAAAGTTCATAAGAATGGTTTCAATGTTGTCATCGGCATGATGTGCGGTTAAAAGAAGCCTCCCCGCCCCAGCAATTGCGGAAAGCCCCCCCACCTGCGCCTGCTGGCGGAGGGATTGTAAGCCTTCAGGACTGGTGGCCGCTGGCATTTTATCCAGGAGTTCACTAAACCATTGGTAACGCAATTCTCTTGCTCCTACCTGAATGCTGGTTTTATTTTCAGCAACATAGTTGCCTGTATCAAATCTTTCTACAAAAAATTCGACCCGATATTTTTTTGCCAAAGATTCTACGAATTGTTCATCGCCGTTACTCTCATCTCCTCTTAGCTGAAAATTGCAATGAGCAATGGCAAAATCATAGCCTGCCTGCTGGCAGAGTTCGCACAGCACAACAGAATCTACCCCGCCACTCACTGCAAGGAGTAGCCAATCTTTTGGGGTGAAAAGATTTTCGTTTTTGATGAATTGCTGAAAAGAAGAAAGTAGATCCATGCGGCCCCTGTCTCCGCCACGGCGGAGAACTTGATTGGTTAGTGTATAATCTAATTGAAGCTTATTTTATTCGCTTCGAAAAAAGTTTAATAACGGTTTCTGTACAAGGGAGTGACCCCGAGTTCCGCTTCGGTTTAAGGGGCGGAGCCGTTGCCTGGTAGAACCCTGAGGCTCGCAACACAAAAAATCATCAATAATAAAACGGTGACAGATATATAACAACTGAAGGACCCAAGTGCCCCTTTAGGGGACAGGGGCTTACTACTCCTCTATATCCTCCAACGCTCCCTGCAATTCATTGTAACTATGGTTGTCCCCCGCTTTTTTGGCTTCCTCCATCCCTCTTTTGTAAATCCTAACTGCCTTGTTGTAATCTGCTACCCGCTCCAGTAACTTACCGAGGTGGTAATAAGACCCTACGTAAGTAGGTTCACGGAGCAAAATTTCGTTAAATAATTTCCTTGCTTCATCATCGTCACCCACCTTAATGTACTCTAATGCCAGCGCATGTTGAAGAAAACTATCCTTGTCATTTGCCTTCAAATATTCCAGCAATTTTTCTATCCTGCTCATTCCACATTTTTTAAACAGCGTGAAAAACTAATCCCGACAACACTTATATTTGCACATAGTTGCATAAACAACTTATTTGTACAACTCTAATTAATTATATGAAGATTTTAGTTTGCATCAGTAAAACACCAGACACCACGGCAAAAATAGCCTTCGCCGATAACAATACGAAATTTGCATCCGATGGCGTGCAGTGGATCATCAACCCGTACGACGAGTGGTACGCCCTGGTGCGTGCTA
>JAYTBG010000139.1:0-4856 GCA_043737055.1 Chitinophagaceae bacterium
AAAGCTTAATCAGGGAACCAACCGACAAAAAGGCCGTCATTTTTTGTCGGGGTCTTTTTTTGTTTCTTTTTTGGGCAAGCAAAAAAGAAAAATAAAAACAGCCTGAATAGCAAAATAAAAAAATGCTGTGTGTCACTCGTAAGCATTATTGCTGAGGCTTATCCGTTGGGTGTAAAATTAAATTAGCTCGCACACGGCGATATGCATCGCTCTCTTTTTTCTTTTCCTTGATGAAAAGAAAAAAAAATCAAGGGCTGTCAAAAAAAAACTAAAAATTCTCCTCGGGTGTAAAATGAAATTAGCTCGAACATTTGTACATGACCGAACTAAGTACGACTTATCAACAAACAATATCGCCGGACATTAGTAACACAATTTCATTTTTACATCCCTCCTCAAATTTTCTTACCGCATTTTTTTCTAAGGCCCGTCCTTCGAACCGCCTGGCTGATAAGCTCGTCCGGCTGGTGCTTATATTTCGGTGGCTGTGTTCAGTCCTTTCTTCTTTTTTCTTTTCCTTGATGAAAAGAAACAAAAATCAAGGTCTGTAGAAAAAAAAGCTTCCCGATATCGCTGCGCTCGTGCGGGACAGGATAAATTTTTCGTTGGGTGCAAACAGAAATTAGCTCAGGCATTTGTACATGTCCCAACAAAGTACATTTTACAGGCAAACAATATCGCCGGACATTGGTAACTGAATTTCATTTTTACATCCCTCCTCAAATTTTCTTAACGAATTTTTTTCTACAGCCCATCTTTCAAACCGGTGAGCTGATTAGTAATGGGACACCGGCAAATATTTAGAAAGCCGATATGCATCGCTGTCTTCTTTATTCCCCTTGATAAAAAGAAATAATATCTGCCAGTCGGTGGGTAAAATCAAGGGATGTAGAAAAAAAGTTTCCATAAAAAAATGCCCCAATCCCGGGGCATTTTAATTAAGTGATTTTGTGTATTATTTAAAATCCTAAGCCCACTGCGAATCCTCTCACGCTTGTAGGGAAAGGCCTTGAGAGAGTGGCTGCACCTGTGGTAAGATTTATGGAGTAAAGGCCATTGTTTCCACCTACGGTGAAGATGCCCCATGCATTATTGGTTCTACCACCGAGGTCAAAACCATTACCTGCAGTAATATTAATTCCTAAAGATTTGCCAGCATCCAATGTCCCTGCATTTGCGGGGTTTTGAATGTGAAGCTTATCTGTTGAGTGATCGATATCGTATAGCAAGGTTGTTGTGGCACCAGGAAAACTATTGGTGTAACCTGCTCCGTCTACCGACGGTGTACCAGGATTAAGATTCGGATCTGTTGCGGCAACGGTTCCGGTCATTGGGTTCAGTCTGAGATTTTGGCCTGAGTTGCTTACTACCCTGATTCTATCAACGGTAGGATTAAAATCAAATCCAAAAGATGTTCCTGAAAGGGCAGGAGTAAAGGGCGCAGAACCAATCATTGTTGCAGCACCGCTTGCCATGTTGATGGCATACAGTCTGCTGGTGCTGCCCAATGCATACAATTGTGCAGTGGCAGGGCGCATATCTATACCCACAATCATTTCACCCATGGCTAACCCGGTAATAGCTTTGGTAACAACGCCGGTTGTATTAGGGTTGAATATTAATAAATTGTTTGACTGGTCTACAGCGTAAGCAACCGGGTTGGTGGGAATCGCAAGGCCAATGATTTCTCTATCTGTTTTTCCGGCATTTTGGGCTTCGCCGGTCTCAAGGTTAATGTAATAGAATCTGTATTTATTGCCGTTGCTTACTTCAGGCTCACCTGCTTCAAAGCCACGACCGAAGATTGCCGCAATTGCCACTGAGTTATCAGGTGCTATATCAAAACCTGCTTCGCCTACTGCTTGCAATCCGAGGGAGCCAACTGTTACCAAAGTACCTGCATTGGGAGGCATCTGCTTAACCAGTACATCTCTTTCCACATCTATATCATATAAGGTTGTAGTAGCTGCACCTGCAACACTATTGGTGTAAGCCACACCGGTAACGGTAGCGCCTGTAGGATTGATGTTACCATCTGTTGCTGCTACCATACCAGTTTCAGGATTCAGGCGCAGGTTCTGGTCGGTGTTGGTTACCAAACGAATCCTGTCAACCGTGGGATTAAAATCGAATCCCACCTGTGTGCCGCTAATGGCAGGTGTAAAGGGAGTTGTAGAAACAGCAGATGCTACACCCGTAAGCTGATTGATAACATACAAACGGCTTTGATTGCTTACACCATATAACTGGCCTGTTGCAGGCCTGAAGTCAATGGCCAATATTCTTTCCGTAGTAGATAACAACCCACGGATACCTACACTGCTAAGTTCACTCAGCGGATTTCCTGAAGCGTATTGAACCAACTCATTGCCGGAGGTAAGCCCATAAAAAATAGTGCCTTTAGGTGCTGACAGGTTTTTGCCTGATTGAAGCAATGCTCCGCTTTTAAGGTCATTTTGTTTTTCCATCGGCTGCTTTGAGCAGGATGAAAACAGCATAGATGCAGCAACCAACACGGTCGCCGCAATTGTGGTAGATTGTTTAACTAACATAGTAAAGTTTTTAGGTGTAATGTGTGACAGGAATTACGGAATACGGGTTTTTTTAGATTTGTTTAAAAAAACTTTTTTTTGTGACTTTGATCTGGGTTGGTTCTCCGCCTAAAATTTGGTGGAACGGGCCCCGAAATTGGGCCTCTGAAGAATGACATTTATGGTTGGCTAAAGTCCGACGCAGTAACTGCCATTGCCGTAGGACTAGAAACCTGCGTCTCCATTATTGCCTTTTTATCAATACTACCAGTAAACATGAACTTGCCAAAATTTTGAAAACACGTTTTAAAAGTAGTTTTGAACACTTATTGCTAAGCAAATTTGCGAGAGACTGCGTGGTTTGTATCGCAGACAAAAAGGTCCGTTTCGGGATGTTATACTTTCTAACAATTTCATAACCTAAACATAATGGACGACCAAGGCCTGACGGCCTGATTTTAGGATTGGATCAGGTAAATTTCAGGATGAGTAAAACACAGTTGTAATGGAAATTATTTTATCCATCCTAGGTGGCCTGGGCCTTTTCCTGTATGCTGTAACGAGTCTTTCCAAAGTGTTGAACGACTTACTGGGGGACCGTACGAGAAAGCTGGTAGAAAAATTTGTATCCAACACTTTTACGGCCATCCTCACGGGCACGGTTATTACCGTGCTGCTCGATTCTTCTTCCGCAGTCATCATTCTCACTATCGTATTGGTAAATGCAAAAGTGCTTACGTTTCGGCAGGCAATCGGCATCGTAATGGGTGCCAACATCGGCACCACATTTTCATCGCAATTGATAGCCTTCGACATTGGCAAATATTCGCCGATCCCAATCTTTATTGGCCTGGTGCTTGGTTTTTTTTCACGGAACGAAAACCTGGCCAAAGGTGCCCGTGCATTGCTGTATTTCGGAATTCTCTTTTTTGGATTGTATACCATGGAACGATCGGTGGAGCCTCTCCGTGAAAGCGAATTTTTTACTGAATTGATGGCCAGCCTGAACAATCCATTAAAAGGTGCCGGCATGGGCGCTTTTGTTACCGTGGTAATTCAATCATCCAGCGCTACAGTGGGAATTGTAATAACCCTTGCAAAAAAAGGTTTGATAGAATTACCTGCCGCCATCGCGGTGATGATTGGCGCTGAGTTAGGCACCTGTGCCGACACCTTACTGGCAACCATCCGCTCTAACAGGCAGGCGCTTAAAACGGGCATGTTTCACTTGTTGTTTAACATCATCAGCATCAGCATTGGCTTATTGGTGTTTCCTGCTTTTGTAAAACTGGTGCTCGCAATCTCAGGCAATGCAAGCCTGCAGCAACAGGTTGCCACTTCGCACATTCTCTTCAACATAATGGGAGTGCTGGCTTTTCTGCCCTTTATAAAACTGGTAGAAAAAGGACTGAACAAGTTGTTGCCCGACTCCGCTGATAAGACTGTAGCTGTCGCCTGAGTTTTCAGCAAGTGGCTTCAGCAACCAGTGACTATTTTAATGTCAAGACTGTACACCCTCCTCGCATCTCCGTGACAAACCCGTAGTAAAAACTTTACAGTTCAGCCGATGCTTGCCTACACCATGGCTTTATGGATGCAATAATTTTGACCACTTATTACGGTGAAAAATTACCATCCGACCTGCTTCCATGAGAATCTATTTATTCATTATTGCTTTGTTCCTGTTGTGTTCCTGCAGCAAGGAGACCGCCACGCCAGTAGAAATAGTTCCCGTTCCACCGGCTGCAGTTTCAGAAAATCTTTTCATAGAATACAGCATAGCCAGGGGCAGTCATTACAGCGATAAGACAGGAATTAAGCCTTTTACCGGTACATTGATGCGCCTGAATGTGAAGTTTGATAGCAGCGCTATTTACACTAATAGAGACCCGGCAAACCAGGCAGACATTAATAAGCTGGTGGGTTTCACGGAGGGCACAGACAATCATGTAAACAGTGCCCGCTTCGGATGGGGCTGGAGCAACAATGCCCTCCGCTTGTATGCCTACTCTTATGCATCAGGGGTGCGCCGGTCTAAAGAAATTGCTATGGTAAATATCGGTGTAACGGTATCGCTTACACTAAGCATAAAGGCTAACGAATACATTTTTAAAGTAGATGAAAAGTTGGTAACGTTGCCCCGCACTTTGGCCTCAGAAACCGTTGTGGGTTACTGGCAATATCCATACTTCGGTGGCGATGAAACAGCCCCTCACGACATTCATATATTTCTGCAATATTTATAATGTTGGGTACCATTGTCAGTAGACGCCTTTTTGAAATTTGCACCTGTCAGGCACAAGGCCAAAAGGCAGAAGGCAGAAG
>JAYTBG010000140.1:0-4840 GCA_043737055.1 Chitinophagaceae bacterium
AATGAGCAACTTATATTTCAGGGAGAAGACATCGATCTTTCTAACAGACTTGGATTCTTATCAGTTCCCATCTTTGCCGTCTTTGATATTACCCTTTTCCACAACCACCAGGATAGACTTGATATCGCTGGATTTTTGGCAAGATTAGGCAATGGCTATTCTTCGGAGTTTCAAGCCGTAAAAGCGGGGGTTATCAAACCCTTAAGCAACAGGGCCTATGTGGGGAGTGCAAGAAAGTTATTCGATTTTTTTTATGCAACGGAAGCGGGGTGGATGTTTTTATACAACAGCATTCCGACCAATCGGTTATTTACACCCATTACAAATAAACTTGTGGGGCTACTGGCTGGACTAGCGAGATACAAAGAATGGAAAAAGGTTTTTTGCAACGAAAAGCATACAATTATTTAAAGGGTTACCATGCGAAAAAAACAATTGCTGGTTATTATAGACAACTTAAAAAAAGGTGGTGCGGAGGTATTACTTGTGGGTACTTTACCAGCATTGAATGATCGTTATGATGTAACATTAGTAACGCTCACCGACGGATCGGATTTCGCCGAAGAACAAATAAAATGTAGGCAACACTTTGTATTAGGGTTTTATGGAAAATTATCCTTTGTAAAATGCGTTTGGAAACTCAAAAAAATCATAAGGAATACAGCACCGGATATTATTCATGCACATCTTTTTTACAGTAGCCTTGCCGCAAGGCTTGCCTGCCCTTCAAGTATACCGCTGGTTTATTCTGTGCATAATGAGCTAAGTAAGAATATTTTTAATCATAATCCGCTGTATCATTTTTTAGAAAAAAAAACGATTCGGAAAAATCATTCTATCATTGCCGTGTCGGAGGTTGTATTAAGGGACTATACTGCGGCGATACAACTACCCATCAAATCTTACATTCTCAGAAATTATGTGGCTGATTCATTTTTTGAAGCAAATGTGATTAAGAAAGACTTTGACAATTACAAAGAGTTAAAAATGCTAGCAGTTGGCAATGTAAAGCATTCTAAAAATTACAAATACCTGGTTAGATCATTTGTCGAATTGAAAGATTTACCTGTTTCGCTAGACGTGTATGGAGACCATAGTAACGTAATTTTTGGCGAACTCAAAAAATTAATAGAAGACCACAAATTGCCAATTCAGTTCAAAGGGAAAGTAAGCAATGTAAGGGAGGTGTTTTTAAACTATGATATATACGTGATGAGCTCAAAATACGAAGGGTTTGGTATTGCCGCCATTGAAGCTATGTCACAGGGTCTGCCTGTTATGTTATCAGATATTCCCGTATTGAGAGAAGTTACCTCAGATACGGCCTTATTTTTCGATATCAACAATCCTTCTGCATTGGCAGATTTGATAAAGGGAGTGCTGGCTGGTAAGCAGGATTTGAATGATTTAGCATCAAAGGGGATGGTACTGGCAAAACAGTATACACTTAAAAGGTATATTAGTGAATTGTCTGCTATTTACGACAGCCTTAGAAATTAGGGTTTCCTAATTAGTCATGTTATCGGGAACACGGTTACAAAAGTAACCTCTATCGTATATCAATTTGCAAAGGTGAATACTTCAAAAAATATACTTTTTATTTCTTACGACGGCATGACCGACCCCCTCGGCCAGAGCCAGGTAATACCCTACTTAGAGGGTTTAAGCAAGTATGGCTATAAAATATTTTTACTGAGTTGCGAGAAAAAGGAAGTTTACCAGCAAAGAAAAGGCAGCATCACAAAAATTTTGGAAGCGGCGGCAATAACCTGGATTCCTCTACGGTATACGAAAAAGCCGCTGGTCCTTTCTACGCTTATCGATATTGTCAATTTAAAGAAAGCAGCACAAACAATCCATTTGCAAAACAACTTATGCATGGTTCATACCAGGCCAGGGGTACCAGCACTCATAGGCCTTTGGTTGAAAAAAAAGTATGGCATTAAATTCCTAAACGATATAAGGGAATTTTATGCAGATAGCAGGGTGGATGGAGGCATCTGGAACAAATCAAACTTTCTGTTTAAAACAATTTACTCTTTCTTCAAAAAGCAGGAAGCAGAGCAGGTTGCTCAAAGTGATGGTATCGTATGTTTAACATACGCAGCAGAAAAAATTATTAGAGCGTGGCCGGAATACAGCTTAAGTACACCCTTAAAAGTAATTCCTTGCAGTGCCGATCTTGCGCTGTTCAATGCTGATACGATTGAAGAAAATCAAAAGTTTGAGCTTAGAAGCAAGTTCGGAATAAAAGATTCTGACTTTGTATTGAGCTACCTCGGTTCGATAGGTGGTTGGTATCTCACTGCCGAAATGATGATCTTTTGCAAACAGCTATTAGCTAGATTTCCACAGGCCAAATTTTTGTTTATTTCTCCTAATCTTCATGAGTACATTGCAGAAACTGCAGCCAGGTATGGCGTGCCCGGTGATAGAATTATTTCGGTAAATGCAGTGCGTTCAGAAGTGCCAGCGTTACTTTCCTTAAGTAATTATTCTTTATTTTTTATAAAGCCGTGCTATTCTAAACAATCTTCATCACCCACCAAACATGGCGAATTGATGGCCATGGGCATACCAGTAATTACCAATGCCGGTGTAGGCGATGTAAAAGACATTGTAGAACAATTTGAAGGCGGATTTATAGTAGATGATTTTTCCATCGCCGCATTTGATAAAGTGATATCTCAAATGGAAATGGCAACTATAAATAAGGAACAAATACGAAGAGGTGCTTCTGAGTTCTACTCACTGCAAAGCGCAATATGCAGTTATATTGGCATCTATGAAGAGGTATTGAAATGATCAACATATAAAACTTTTATAAGAAATGGCTGCACGATATTTAATTATTGGATCGGGTTTTTCCGGCTGTGTATTGGCAAATCACCTTGCCAAAAATTTAGAGTGCATCATAGATATTTGGGACGAAAGAGACCACCTGGGTGGCAATTGTCATACGTCCCGTGATGAACAAACAGGGGTTATGGTACACCGCTACGGACCTCATATATTTAATACTGACAAAAAAGAGATATGGGATTTTGTAAATAGTTTTGTAGAATTTAAGCCATATGTACACAGGGTAAAAGCTTTAAGTAACGGCAAAACATACTCTTTGCCTATCAACTTATTTACCATTAACCAGTTTTTCAATAAGAACTTTTCACCAGGGGAAGCCAAAGAATTTTTAGCCACGCTTGGAGATAAAGCCATCACTGAACCTAAAAATTTTGAAGAGCAGGCCTTGTACTTTATTGGTGAAGAATTATACAGGGCTTTCTTTTATGGGTATACAAAAAAGCAATGGGGGTGCGAACCGAAAGAGTTGCCGGCATCTATCTTAAAGCGAATTCCGGTTAGATTTAATTATGATGACAATTACCACACAGGCTCCTATACAGGTATACCGGTAGAAGGTTATACTGCTGTGATGCAGAAAATGATTGATAGCCCTGCCATTACCCTTACATTAAATCAAAAATTTTCACCCGCTGATGCATCCGATGGTTATGACCACATTTTTTATACGGGCCCTATTGATGCATACTTCAATTTCAAACACGGTAGGCTCGGTTACCGTACGGTCACTTTCGAAAAAAGTTATGCCCCAGGGGATCACCAGGGTCTTTCCCAAATGAATTACTGTGACGAAGAAGTACCCTATACGAGAATTGCCGAGCACAAGCATTTTGCCCCTTGGGAGCAGCATGAAAATACCGTGTACTTCAAAGAATTTAGTAAGGAAACCGAGGAGGATGATTTGCCATATTACCCAAAAAGGTTAGCATCGGATAAGCAATTGCTTTTAAAATACAGGCAGGAAGCCGAACAACTAAGGAAGGTTTCTTTTTTAGGTAGGTTGGCAACTTATAGGTACATGGATATGCACCATGTGATAGGTGAAGCAATGCAGTTTGCCCAACAATTTATAAATAGCAATCACCACAAAACTACCCCTCCGGTATTTTCCAATATCGAATCTTCGTAATCTTTCGCAGGTGCTAACCGAATGCCGGGCCGCTCTACATATTTACTTTTTTGAACATTTTTAATACGACTTACAATAATTTTTATTGTAAGCCGTTTCTATGATGTCCAATTTCTTAAGTAAAAACCAAAGCCAATATGGAAAAGGCTATCGCTGTGGTGGTTTCCTACAACCGCCGGGCCCTTTTGTCAGAATGCATTGCTGCACTACGCAACCAGACCACAAAATTGGATGCAATTCTTGTGGTTAACAATGGTAGCACAGATGATACGGAGCAATGGCTCAAGGAACAGAACGACGTTCACTACATTACACAAAAAAATCTTGGTTCTAGTGGCGGTTTTCATGCTGGCATATCCTGGGCTTACGCTAACGGGTACTCGTGGATCTGGTGCATGGATGACGATGGATATCCAAGAGAGGATGCACTCGAGAACCTCCTTGCGGTAGATACTGAGCAGTTATGCCTGAGAAATTGCGCCGTCATCAACAAAGGAGACAAGAAAACATTTGTTTGGAAAACGAAAAACTTTGCCACCATTGACGATGTAGACACCAATATAATTTATGGGGTTGGTCATCCATTTAACGGCACCTTATTGCACCGCAAGATTGTTGAAAGAGTTGGCTTGCCAAAACCATCATTATTTTTGTGGGGCGATGAATCCGAATATTTGCAACGTATTACCAAACAACATAAAATCCCTGTCTGCACGATAGCGAACAGTGTGCACTATCATCCCGCCAGTGCATTTAGCTATAAAAATGACTGGGATTTTAGCAAAAGCTGGAAAATGTATTACTATGTGCGCAATCGCCTGCACATTCAAAATGCCAAATTCAATAATA
>JAYTBG010000141.1:0-4824 GCA_043737055.1 Chitinophagaceae bacterium
TAGGGGCATTCACTTTTTATCCAATCAATTCTTTACCAGTTCAACTGCAGCACATTATTTTTTCTGTTTACATCTGCCATTCTTTTACTGGCATCAATCTCCACTTTTTTCAAGTCAGTAAGTCTTAATTTTAATTCAAGGGTATAAGTGGGATGCGTCCAGCGCCATGGTTCGTAAACTGTCCTGAGTTCTTTGTTGTTTTCATTTGACTTCTCTGCAAACATTAAATTTAACGGCACGTAATGTGTTTGTGTTGTACCATCTTTAAAGGTTAGTTGGAGGTCTATCGGCATTGGCATATATCCTACTCTCCTCAATCTTATTTTGGAAATGCCATTTTCTTCCCACAAACTATCTATGCCGTAGTCGATCGTTTTGGTTGAATTTACAAAGTACATCTGGTACCAATCCAACTGTATTCCGCTTACGTCTTCTGCAAGTTTTATAAAGTCGTTGGCAGTAGGATGTTTAAATTTCCATTGCTGGTAATACTCAAGCAAAATTTTATCTCTCACCGGTGCGCCAACTATGTAGCCGAGTTGCTCCATAAACACTTCGCCTTTAGAATAAGCTGCCGGGCTGTAGGCTGCATTGGTATTAAAATGGTCTGCATGTGTGGTAAGCGGCTCCTCCAAACCACCCTGTAAAAGAGAGAAGTAACTGTTGTAGGCCCCGCTGTGTTGTGTAGGCAAAACGTTCTCTACCAAAAATTTTAAGTTCTCATTACCGGGATTTTTTTTGAGCGCATCTTCATAATTCGCTATGTCGGGAAAGCCCGTATTAAACTCTGTGACAAGATTCTCTGCGTAGCTGGTGAAACCTTCATCCATCCACGCATACAGGCTTTCGTTAGTACCTAATATCATCTGGTACCAACTGTGCATCCATTCGTGAATAGCAGTTCCAATAGAAGCCGAAGACAAGAGAGTAGCCATCGGATATTCCATGCCGCCATCGCCGCCATGTATGAAGGAATATTGGGGATAAGGATACTTTCCAAAACGTTTTTCAATAAAGGGTAAAACCTTTACAGCTACATCTCCAACCCTGGCCCAGGCACTATCGTCTTTTTGTTCATCAATCTTGTCATTGTAAAGTACATGAACAGTGGGACCATTAGGTATGGAGCGAACAATATGCTTGTAGTTGGGATCGGCAGCCCACATAAAATCATGAATATTGTTTCCTATAAAATGCCAACTGCGTTTTTCTTTCGGCGTTAGTTTTAGTTCGGAGCCCGCTTTATCGTAACCCCAACCTATTTCCTGGGCATTCACCAGCACCCCTGTGCCACCCAGTTTATAATTTTTATTAATGTTGATAGTCACATCAAAATCGCCCCATACTCCATAAAATTCCCGGGCAACATAAGTGTTGGGATTCCAGCCATCTCTGTCATACTCGCACAACTTCGGATACCATTGGCTCATGCTATAACGCACACCCGTGGATGGGTTGTCTCGCCCACTCCTTCTTACCTGTAGGGGAACCTGGGCTTCAAACTCCATCAATAAGGTCACCTTACTATTGGGCAAAATTGGTTTTGTGAGGTTTACCTCCAAAATTGTTTCATGATATTTAAATGGTTGCGAAACACCATTCATCTTTATTGACTTTATTTTTTGGTAGCCAATTTCGTCGCTTTTTAATTTAGAGATTCTATCCTTAACACGGCTATCCCAATCGGGCCTTCCGTTGATTAGGATTTTCCCTAGTTCCCTACTGCGTACATCCATACTGCTGTTTGGCTGAAAAGCATTGAAATAAAGATGATAAAAGAGCTTGTTAAGTATGTCAGGAGAATTATTGCTGTACTCCAACTGCTGCTTACCTGTGAACTGGTTGCTGTTCACATCCATATCTATACTCATCACATATTTTACTTTTTGCTGCCACCTGCCAGGTTGAGCATGTGTGGTAGTTGTTAGCATTACTACCATAAAAAGCAAGAGCCCAGATTTAATTTTCATAGCGATATTATTTTGTAAATGAATTTCCTGAAATTATTTGTAAGGGAAATGGTAAAGGTATTTTACCCAAATCCCGCCACTACAATAACTATCTCGCCTTTTACATTCTTTGCATTAAAGTGGTCATACACTTCCTGTAAAGAGCCCCTCTTATTTTCTTCAAATTTTTTAGTGAGTTCCCTGCTCACGCAGCATTCCCTCAGCGGCCCAAAATATTCTATAAAATCTTTAAGAGTTCTCAAAAGCCGCATTGGGCTTTCGTAAAAGAGCATGGTGCGATTTTCTATAGCCATGCGTTTTAAAAAAGTTTGCCTTCCCTTTTTAAGGGGTAGAAAACCTTCAAAGCAAAAGCTGTTCATTGGAAGGCCACTGTTTACCAGTGCTGGCACAAAAGCGGTAGCACCCGGCAGGCACTCTACCCTAATATCATTTTTTATGCATTCCCTCACTAAAAGATAGGCAGGGTCACTTATTCCGGGTGTGCCTGCATCGGTAAGCATAGCAATAGTTTTACCGGCAGCCATTTGGTCGGCCAGGTGCGCTACAATTTTATGCTCATTGTGTTGGTGATAGGGAGAAACAGGTTTTTTAATATTGTAATGGTTGAGAAGAACAGATGACGTTCGTGTGTCTTCTGCAAGAATTAAATCTACAGTTTTCAATACCTCTACAGCCCTGAATGTAATATCAGCAAGATTACCAATGGGAGTAGGAACGATGAATAAAGACATAGTTTAAAATATGCTGATGTGCGCCGGAGAAAGTACTATCGAAGGCTTGTCAATCAATGGTAATCTCAAACATTTCCATTACCGGGTTGGCCAATAGCTTTTTTGCAGCTTCAGTTGCTACTTTTAATGCCCCATCTTTATCTGCCGCTTCAATTTGAAGCGCAATATGTTTTCCAATTCTTACGTCTGTAAGACCAGCTATTCCAAGATTTTGAATGCCACCCAAAACTGCTTTCCCCTGTGGATCCAATAGATCTTTCAGGGGCATTACCTTAACCTGTGCGGTAAATAACATAGTTACTTGTTTTTGAAAATCAAAGATAAAATAATGTATCCTATAAAAATAGCTGGAACGGCTAGCCATTGAAAAAGGACGATCATTATAATTGAAAAGAGAAGGAGTATGATCTTGGGCAAATTGTTCTTGACAGAAAAGTCTTTAAATTTCAACGCCATCAGGGGAAGTTTGCTCACCATCAACCAACTTACAGCGAGAATAAGGCCATATAAAAACCATTTGTTTAAAAGGATACTGATAATGGTTTCGTTGTAACTATGCCAATAGATCAGTGGTAACGAGGCAATCAGTAGGCCTGCGGCGGGAATAGGCACTCCCTTAAAGCCAAACTGCTGGCTGCTGTCCAGATTGAATCTTGCAAGTCTGTAGGCGCCCGCAACTGCAACCAGTAAGGCTGGCGCCAGCAAAACTGCAGACACTTCTATGCCCTGTTCTTCCCTGGCGTAACTCATTCTTAAAAACTGGTAAATAATCAGGGATGGTGCTACCCCAAAGCTTACTAAATCTGCCAGAGAATCCAGTTGCTTTCCCATCTCCGAGCTTGCATTAAAAAGGCGTGCAACAAAACCATCCAGAAAGTCTATTACGGCAGCTATGGCAATGTATAAAGATGCAAGCCATATTTTTTCTGGCAAGACAACTAATTGAGTACCCTCCACAGAATACTGGATAATAATGCCGTTTTGTAAAATAGCCACAATGGCCAGGCATCCAAAAACAAGATTAAGCAGCGTAAAAATATTCGGTATTTGTTTCATAAACCGCTACCCTCGTGGGGTATTTCAATGAAGAGAATTGTGTTAGGCAGTTACTGCTGTTGGGATCATGAAGAGGACTTCATCAGTGTTTCAATTTCTTCTACAGTAATTGGGATATTTTTCATCAAATCCTTATTCCCGTTTTTTGTGATCCAAAAGTTGTTTTCTATCCTGATACCCATTTGCTCTTCCTCTATATAAATACCAGGCTCTATAGTAAATAACATTCCCGCTTTAATGGGCTCCGTTCTTGTACCAACGTCATGCACATCAATGCCAAGGTGATGAGAAATACCATGGTAGAGATATTTTCTGTATGCCCGGTTTTCGGCGTCTTCGTTTTTAATATCCGATTTTCTTAATAAACCGATTTTTTGAAAAATGATGGTGGCTTCATCTCCTATTTTTTCTGTGTAATCGATGATGCTGATGCCTGGTTTTAAAATACTCGCTGCGTACTGGTGTAAATGGAGGCAAGAGTTGTAAACAGTCTTTTGCCGGCGGCTAAACTTCCCGTTTACCGGTATTGTACGTGTTAAGTCTGCGCAATAGTTTCCGTATTCCGCTCCAAAATCCATTAAAATTAATTCACCGTCTTTACACTCTTGATTATTCTCAACATAGTGAAGTGTTCTTGCCCTATCGCCGCTGGCAATGATAGAACCGTAAGCGGGGCCACTGGCTCGCTGCGAAAGAAACGAATGGTATATTTCAGCCTCAATCTCGTACTCCATTGTTCCTGGCTTAATGAAACCCAGGAGGCGTCTAAATGTTTGCTCAGTAATGTCCATCGCCTTTTGCATTACTTCTACTTCGAGCGGTGTTTTTATTGCACGCAAGTTTTTTAAGATCTGTGCGCTACGCTTATAATTATGAAGTGGGTAACGTTGCCTCATCAATTCTGCATAACGATAATCTCTTACCGGAACGGAGTTTGCTTTTCTATCGTTTTCGTTGCTATTAAGGTAAATAGTAGAGGCGGCATGTATCCATGGTTGCAACTGGGCGTCCAAACTATCGAGCCATACTACAGTTTGGATTCCTGAAATGGCCTGGGCTTCGTTTAC
>JAYTBG010000142.1:0-4810 GCA_043737055.1 Chitinophagaceae bacterium
TTATAAAAAACTGGATGTTTGGAAAAAATCTCATGAAATGTATATGTTCATCAAAAAAAATATTGCCATTAAGTTTCCGAAAGAAGAGCGGTATGAATTAACAACACAACTATTGAGAGCAGCATTGTCAGTGCCATTAAATATTGTAGAAGGGTGTGGCAGATATACTGATAAAGATTTCGCTCATTTTTTAGATACTTCCCTGGGCTCAATCAACGAATCAGATTATTGCTGCTATGTGGCTTTAGAATCTAATTATATTTCAAAGGAAGAATATGATTCAGTCAACAAACTATGCAATGAAGTACGGGCAATACTCATCAACTTTATCAAATACCTTAGAAATAATCACGATCAACCTTCTGCCTCAAACCCTTAGCCCTAAACCTTTATCCGTATGAAACTATTCGACGTATATCCACTCAACGATGTTACCATTGTAAAAGCGCTCGGCTCTT
Source organism: Chitinophagaceae bacterium (assembly GCA_043737055.1). Lineage (GTDB taxonomy): Bacteria > Bacteroidota > Bacteroidia > Chitinophagales > Chitinophagaceae > Ferruginibacter. The sequence continues at coordinate 459 of JAYTBG010000142.1, forward strand.
ACGTTTGGGACGATACGGGAACCAGGTACCTCGACCTATATGGTGGGCATGCAGTAATCAGTATCGGGCATACCAACCCGCATTGGGTGAAAAGAATAGAAGAGCAGTTACACCAGATATCCTTTTATTCCAACTCTATCAAGATCCCTTTGCAACAAGAGTTGGCAAATAAACTGGGCAAACTTTCTGGTAAAGAAAACTACCAATTGTTCCTTTGTAATTCTGGTGCCGAAGCGAATGAAAATGCCTTGAAGCTGGCATCTTTTTACAATGGAAGGAAAAAGATAATTGCGTTTAAAAAAGCATTTCACGGCCGCACATCATTGGCAGTAGCCGCTACAGACAATCCCTCGATCGTGGCGCCAGTAAATGAAACAGACCATGTATTGTTTCTTCCATTTAATGACGAAGCTGCATTGCAACAGGCTTTTGCAGAACAGGAGATCAGCGCCGTGATCATCGAAGGCATCCAGGGTGTGGGCGGTATCAACGTTGCCACGGATTCTTTTTTGAAAAAGATCAGAACATTGTGTGATGAACATAATTCGGTGTACATAGCAGATTCGGTGCAGTGTGGCTATGGCAGAACCGGTAAATTTTATTCTCATGATTTCGCCGGAGTGGATGCAGATATTTATACCATGGCAAAAGGGATGGGCAATGGATTTCCGATTGGCGCCATCTCTATAGCGCCGAAATTTAAAGCCAAACATTTAATGCTAGGTACAACGTTTGGTGGCAACCATCTTGCATGTGCTGCAGCCCTGGCTGTGCTGGAAGTAATGGAGACAGAAAACCTGATGGACAATGCAACAGAAATTGGGAACTATCTTGTAGAAGGTCTACAAAAACTACCCAACATTGTTGAAGTAAGAGGCAAGGGGTTGATGATTGGAATCGAACTACCCGACAGTATGAAACATGTAAAACTAAATCTATTATACAAGCACCAGATTTTTACCGGGGAGGCAAAGCCGAATGTAATACGGTTACTACCGGCACTAAATATTACCAAAACAGAAGCTGATATTTTTTTAGAAGCGATCAAAATAGAGTTAGAGGCATGACAAATTTTATTTCCGTACATGATGTGAATGACATCAATGCTTTGGTAGAAAAGGCGCTATATTATAAAGCCAATCCCCTAATAGATCAAGCCCTGGGGGCCAATAAAAAAATAGGCCTGTTATTTTTAAACCCGAGTTTGCGAACCCGAATCAGCACGCAGGTGGCAGCCAAAAACCTCGGCATGGAAGCGATTGTATTTAATGTAGACAAGGATGGCTGGGCGCTGGAATTTGCTGAAGGAGCCCTTATGAATGGCAACACCGTAGAGCACATTAAAGATGCGGCACCGGTGTTGGGAAGTTATTTTGATATCCTTTGCATCCGCACATTTCCCTCTTTGCAAAACAGGGAAGAAGATTATGCAGAGAAAGTGATTACCCAGTTTATAAAATATGCCGGCGTGCCCATCGTAAGCCTGGAGAGCGCAACGTTGCATCCGCTGCAATCGCTCACAGACATCATTACGATGCAGGAGGAATTAAAAGGGGAAAGGTCAAAGGTGAAAGGTGAAGGGGAAGAAGGTGAAGGGGAAGAAGGTGAAGGGTTAAAGGTGAAAGGCGAAGGGAGGAAGCCTAAAATTGTATTAACCTGGGCACCACATATCAAGCCTTTGCCGCAGTGCGTAGCCAATTCGTTTGCCCAATGGGTAAACGCATGGGGCGAAGCAGATTTCGTAATCACTCACCCTATTGGTTATACGCTGGATGAACAATTTACAAAGGGCGCAACCATCATCCATAACCAGGATGAAGCTTTAAAAAGTGCGGATTTTATGTATGTAAAAAACTGGAGCTCTTTTAATAATTATGGAGCAATGCCCGAGGTAAAAGGCGACTGGATGCTGACCAATGAAAAATTACAATCATCCAGCAACGCCAAAGTAATGCATTGCCTGCCGGTGAGAAGAAATGTAGAACTAAGTGACGAATTACTTGACTGCCCCAATAGCCTGGTTACACAGCAGGGAGCCAACAGGGTATGGGCGGCGCAGGCGGTGTTGGCGGAGATTTTAAAGGCCCGGAAGTACTGAGGAATTACGAATGTCGAATTACGAATGATGAATTTCAAAAGAAGGATTTCGGATGTTGAATAATTGTCGTTTATTTAAGACAGCCGCCGTCAGGTTTGCAATCGCTGACGGGGTTTATCTAACCCCGAAGGCGGCTATCAGCCCCGTCGGCGGTTGCACAGAATAAACTTCGTTCACTTAGGATTCGGCCGGCAGGCAGAGTTCGACTAACCCCGGCGGCGGCTATAAGCCCTGCCAACGGTTGCGTCGGAACTACCGCAACTAAAAAAATTAAATTGACTGTCCATGCTGAATTTTAAATGCGGGCTGTAGAGCCTGGAATAAAAAAGGAATACGTATTTATGCAAAGTTTATTTGTTATAAAAATTGGCGGTAATATCATTGATGACGAAAGTAAACTTTCATCGTTCTTAAAAGATTTTGCATCCATTGAAGGGCATAAAATTCTAGTGCATGGTGGAGGCAAACTGGCTACCCGTGTTGCCGAAGCGATGGGTGTTCCACAGCAAATGATAGCTGGCAGAAGAATTACCGATGCAGAAACCCTGAAGGTAATTACCATGGTGTATGCAGGATATATCAACAAAAATATAGTGGCGCTGTTACAAGCCAATGATTGCAATGTAATTGGTTTGAGCGGCGCAGATGGCAACGTCATAAGGGCTCATAAAAGAAATCAACCGGTAATTGATTATGGTTTTGTGGGTGATGTTGATGAAGTGAATGTGAAATTGATTCAATCATTAATTGGGCAGAATGTGTCACTCGTTTTTTCACCGATTACACACAACGGACAGGGATTATTGCTGAACACCAATGCCGATACCATTGCTCAGGAAATAGCAAAAGCCATGAGTGCTTTGTATCAGGTCTCGCTTGTTTATTGTTTTGAAAAACCGGGCGTTTTAATGGATGCAACGGATGATAACAGTGTGATTAAAAACATTACGGTTACTTCCTTTTTACAATTAAAAGAAAAAAATATTATTAGCGAAGGAATGATTCCCAAACTGCAAAATGCTTTTACAGCTTTGGATGCCGGCGTAAAGGTAGTCAGCATCGGACACGCAGATAACCTGCGGCAATTAATTCATCAACAGGCCGGCACCTCCATTGTAAATGAATAAAGAGAAGCTACATATCATTACCGCCGATGCCATCAGTTTGTTGATGGAACTCATAGGCATTCCGTCACTGAGTAAGCAGGAAGAAAATACGGCCTCTTCCCTTGAGTTCTTTTTAAAATCAAAAGATGTAGAAGTTCACAGGCTGCTCAACAATGTATGGGCATGCAATTACTATTACGATGCTCTTAAACCAACGGTCCTTTTAAATTCTCATCACGATACAGTCCCCGCTAATGCAGCATACACAAGAGATCCCCATCTGCCATCCATAGAAGGAGATAAATTATTCGGTCTCGGAAGTACAGATGCTGGAGCCTCACTGGTAAGCCTGATGGCAGCGTTTTTATATTTTTATGATGCAGAAAATCTTCCCTACAATCTTCTATTTGCAGCCAGTGCTGAAGAAGAGATCAGCGGAAAGGATGGCATTGAGAAATTGTTTGCGGATGAAACATTTACAAAACACTTTAAACATCCGGCTTGCTTTGCCATTGTAGGGGAACCCACCAAACTTGAACTGGCCATTGCAGAAAAGGGGTTGCTGGTACTGGACTGCACCGCTCACGGCAAGGCAGGTCACGCTGCAAGAGAGGAAGGAGACAATGCTATTTATAAGGCGATGGAAGCCCTCAACTGGTTTAGAAATTTTCAGTTTCCAAAAGTTTCTCCTGTTTTAGGCCCGGTTAAAATGACCGTTACATCTATTCAAACTGATAACAAAGCCCACAACATTGTTCCCGCAGCTTGTAACTTTGTGGTAGACATAAGGGTGAATGAGTTGTATACCCATGAAGAAATTTTACAGGTAATAAGCGAGCATGTAAATGTAAATGTGGCGGCAAGGAGCACAAGGATACGATCTTCTTCTATTGATATCAATCACCCTGTAGTGACTGCTGGCTTGGCCTTAGGTAAAAAAACATACGGGTCGCCCACTACATCTGACAAAGCTTTGATACCCTTGCCATCATTGAAATGTGGCCCGGGATTCAGTGGGCAAAGCCATAGTGCCGATGAGTTTGTTGTATTAAAAGATATAGAGGAAGGAATCGATTTTTACATCTCATTACTAGAAACAACTCTTAACAATGGATAATTTCAAAATGGATAATTAATTAATTGATAAT